>DATAPS010000324.1:0-5898 GCA_036265085.1 Acetobacteraceae bacterium
CACGAATCATCGGCATGGCGATTCAGGGCCTTCGTTCATCACCCCGGAGATTTGGGGTTTGGTTGAGACGCGGGTAGGGGGCGTCGGTTCTGTTCTGGTCGCTAGATATTCTCGCGCATAGAGGAATCCGCCGCGTCACCGTGCCCCTTCGATGGTGTGCGCCGATAGTGCTGCAGGAACATCCGGATCGACTCTTCAACCGCGTCCTCGGCCGAGATCGGTAGCCCTTCCCGCGCCATCATCCAGGGCCACAAAGATAGCTCGTTGAGCATTCCCATGAACTGGTGAGCCGCAAGCATCGGATTGCGGCAGTCCAGGATACCGAGCGCCGTCAGATGGGCGAGATAGCGCACAAGCCGCTCGGTCTGGGGATTCATGACCGTCGCGAACTCCTCGGCGATCCAGGGAAACTGGCGGGCGTCGGCCACCACCATGCGAAGAAAGCCGAGATATTCCGGATGCGTGTGCAGTTCCAGAATCATGCGCGCGACCAGACGCAGCACCTCCTCGACATCGCCTTGGGTTTCGACGCCGGCTGGAAACGCGTCCTCCAGCTGACCCGAGACCCTGAGGAGCATTTCCCGGAAGATCTCCTCCTTGCTTGAGAACTGGTTGTAGAGCGTCCGCCGGGCCACGCCCGCGGCTTCCGCCAGTTCGTCCATGCTGACGGAGCCAAAGCCTCGTTGCAGGAACAGGCGCTGGGCCGCCTTGACGATAGCCTCCCGCGACCCGCCACGCCGGACCGTCGGGCCGGCCTCACTCGAACCGTTGAGAACGTCCATGCGAAATCCTAATTGCACTCATGTGTGCAAATCTATATACTGCACCATGCAGTGCATGACAAGACCACAGCCTCGCGGCCTGCCGGTCCGGTCCGCGCGTTTCAGCCGACCTCAAACATCGTCATCCCTGAAGGCATCGTCCCATGCGCAAGTTCCGGATCGTCCTCCCCGTGCTGATTGCCGCGTCACTCATGGGCTGCAAGGAGAAAGCACCCCCCGCCGCCGTCGTTCGGCCCGTCCGGACGATCACGATCGAGCAGGCCACGGAGGGCGAGACGGTCTCCCTGACCGGCCAAGTCCGTGCCAAGGACCAGGTGAGCCTCGCCTTTCGCCTCGACGGACGCATGATCAAGCGCCCGGTCAATGTGGGCGATATCCTGACCGCCGGTCAGGTCGTGGCCCAGCTCGACCCGCAGAACCGGCAGAACGCGCTGCGCACGGCGCAAGCCAACCTTGCCTCGGCGGAGGCGGCGCTGACTCAGGCGCGCCTGACATTCGGACGGCAGCAGCAGCTCCTGGAAGGCGGCTGGACGCCTCGCGCGAAGTTCGACGAGGCCCAGCAAGCCCTTCTGACCGCTCAGGCGCAGGTCGACTCAGCCCATGCACAGCTGGGCATTGCGCAGGATCAGCTGAGCTACACGGTCCTGTTCGCCGATGGCCCTGGCGTGGTGACCGCGAAGGGCGCCGAGCCGGGCGAGGTGGTCCGAGCCGGACAGACGATCGTGGAAGTCGCGCGTCAGGGCGGACGCGATGCGGTGTTCGACGTGTCCGAGCAGCTCATCCGGACGGGTCCGCGCGATCCCGTGGTGCAGATCGCACTGACCAATGACCCGTCCGTGCGAGCAGTCGGCCGCGTGCGGGAGGTTTCGCCGGAGGCGGATCCGACCACAAGAACGTTCCAGGTAAAGGTCGGCATCATCGATCCGCCCCAAACCATGCAGTTGGGGGCCACGGTGACCGGGAGCATCAAGCTCTCCGCACCTCCGGGCGTGAATGTTCCGCCGAGCGCGCTCACCGAGGCCGACGGCCGCCCGGCTGTGTGGGTGGTCGATCCGAAGAGCCAGACCGTGTCGCTGCGGAACGTCGATGTTGCACGCTACGACCCGGCGAACGTCCTCGTGGCGGAGGGGCTCGACGCCGATGAGGTCGTCGTCACCGCGGGCGTGCAGACGCTGCATCCCGGCCAGAAGGTCCGCCTCCTCGGAGGCACCTCGTGATGCGCTTCAACCTTTCCGACTGGGCGATCCGGCACCGCTCCCTGGTGCTGTATTTCATGATCGCCATCGCGGTCGCGGGCGTCTTCTCCTATCTCCGTCTCGGTCGGAGCGAAGACCCGGACTTCACGGTCAAGACGATGGTGGTGCAGGCGCAGTGGCCTGGCGCCACGCTCGCCGACACGCTCGAGCAGGTCACCGACCGCATCGAAAGCAAGCTCCAGGAAACGCCTGATATCGACTACCTGAAGAGCTACACGAGCGCGGGCCAGACGACGATATTCGTCTACCTCAAGGACTGGACGCCGATCGCCAAGGTGCCGGACATCTGGTATCAGGTCCGCAAGAAGGTCCACGACATCGAAAACACGTTGCCGCAGGGCATCGTCGGCCCCGTGGTCAACGACGAGTTCGGCGATACCTACGGCATCGTCTACGGCGTCACCGCGGACGGCTTCACCGAACGGCAGCTGCGGGACCACGTCGTCGATGTTCGCAAGCAGCTTCTGCAGGTGCCTGATATCTCCAAGATCGACATCATTGGCGCGCAGGACGAGCGCGTCTATGTCGAGTTCTCGGAGAAGCAAATCGCGGGGCTCGGGATCGATCGGTCCGATCTCATCTCGGCGCTGCAGGCGCAGAACGCCGTCACGCCCGCCGGCGTGGTGCAGACCGGCAACGAAAAGATCCTCGTCCGCGTGTCCGGCTCCTTCCGCTCCGAGCAGGACCTGTTGGCCGTCAACTTCGTCGCAAAGAACGGCCGCATGATCCGCCTCGGCGACATCGCGCACGTCACACGCGGCCCCGCCGATCCGGCGCAGCCGATGTTCCGCGTCAATGGAAAGCAGGGCATCGGGCTCGCGATCGCCATGCGCAACGGCGCCGACGTGCTGGCGCTCGGGCGCAACGTCGAGCATGCCATGCAGGAGATCACGGCGAACCTCCCGGTCGGGATCGAGCCGACGCTGATCGCCGACCAGCCGGTCACCGTCGAACACGCGGTCGACGAGTTCATGAAGGCGCTGTGGGAGGCGGTCGCGATCGTTCTCGGCGTCAGCCTGCTCAGTCTCGGCCTGCGCGCGGGCGCGGTGGTGGCGCTGTCCATCCCGCTCGTGCTCGCCGCCGTGTTCGTGGCCATGGAGTTCTTCGGAATCGATCTGCAGCGCATCTCGCTCGGTGCGCTCATCATCGCGCTCGGCCTGCTGGTCGACGACGCGATGATCACCGTCGAGATGATGGTCACGCATCTGGAGGAGGGCGAAGAGAGGGAAAAGGCGGCGACCTTCGCCTACACTTCGACCGCCTTCCCGATGCTCACGGGCACGCTGGTCACGGTCGCGGGCTTCGTGCCGATCGGCTTCGCGCGCAGCGCCGCCGGCGAATATACCTATTCGATCTTCGCCGTCGTCGCGATCGCCCTGATCATTTCCTGGGTCGTCGCGGTCGTCTTCTCGCCCCTGCTCGGCGTCTACATCCTGAAGAAGCCCAAGAAGGCGCACTCGGGCGAGCCCGGACCGATCATGCGCCATTTCCGCCGCTTCCTCGTCCTCGCGATGCGGGCGCGCTGGGTGACGATACTTCTGACGCTCTGCATGTTCGGTGCGGCGCTCTACGGCATGCGTCTGGTTCCGCAACAATTCTTTCCCTCGTCGGACCGGCCGGAATTGATGGTCGATCTGCAATTGCCGGAGAACGCGTCGATCTACGCGACGCGGGATCTCTCGGCGCAGGTGGACCAGCTGCTCAAGGGCGATGCGGACATCGATCACTGGAGCACGTATGTCGGCCAGGGCGCCGTGCGTTTCTACCTGCCGCTCAACGTTCAGCTTCCCAACGATTACTTCGCCCAGCTCGTGGTCGTGACCAAGGGGCTGGAGGAGCGCGATCGGGTGAAGGCGCGGCTGGAGCAGGCGCTGGCGAACGATTTTTCGAGCGTGGTCAGCCGGGTGTATCCGCTCGAGCTCGGTCCGCCGGTCGGTTGGCCGTTGCAGTACCGGGTGACCGGAATCGACCCCGACCAGGTACGCGCGATCGCCTTCAACGTCGCGCAGATCCTCAGTGGCACTCCGCTCGCCCGCAACATGAACTACAATTGGATGGAGCCGGCGCGCACGGTGCGGATCCGGGTCGATCAGGACCAGGCGCGGCTGCTCGGGCTCAGCTCGGAGGCTCTGTCGCAGGCGCTGAACACGGTGTTGACCGGCGCCACGGCCACGCAAGTGCGCAGCGGGATCTACCTCGTCGATGTGCTCGTCAGGGCTTCGGCCGATCAGCGCATGTCGCTCTCGACGATCCGCGCGCTGCAGGTACCGCTGTCGAACGGACAGTCGGTGCCGCTGAGCCAGATCGCGACCGTCGATTACGGCCAGGAATATCCGCTCCTCTCGCGCCGCGATCGTCGGCCGACGGTGACGGTGCAGGCCGATGTCGCGCCGGGCTTCCAGGCGGCCACCGTCGTCCAGGCAGTTGCGCCGAAGATCGAGGCGCTCAACGCGAGCCTGCCGAGCGGGTATCACATCGCGACCGGCGGAACGGTCGAGGAAAGCGCAAAGGGGGGATCGTCCGTCGAGGCCGTTCTACCGCTGATGCTGATCGTGATCCTCACGGTGCTGATGATCCAGCTCCAGAGTTTCAGTCGGCTGTTCCTGGTGCTCAGCGTGGCCCCGCTCGGCCTGATCGGTGTCGTCGCCGCACTCCTGCTCGCCGACAAGCCGCTCGGCTTCGTCGCGATCCTCGGCGTGCTGGCGCTGACCGGCATGATTGCCCGAAACTCGGTGATCCTGATCGATCAGATCGAGAAGGAGAGGAAGCACGGGCGCGAGCCGTGGGATGCGGTGGTCGAAGCGACGTCGCACCGGTTCCGCCCGATCCTGCTCACCGCCGCGGCGGCGATCCTCGGCATGGTCCCGATCGCGCCGACCGTGTTCTGGGGTCCGATGGCCTACGCCATCATGGGCGGCCTCGCGGTCGCGACGGTGCTGACCCTCGTGTTCCTGCCGGCGCTCTACGTAACGTGGTTCCGGATCAAGACGCCTCGCCAGGAAGCGCGGGGGGCCGCCGATACCGAACAGAGCGCGATGATTGCTCGATGACCTGAAGCGCGGAGGCGAGGAATGGACCCGGTGCGATGCGGCGGCTCGACGCCGCCGTGTGCCAGCAATCACGCCCTCGGTCGAGCAGACACTTGCTGAAACCGTGAGGCCGGTACAACAGACTTCGTATGACGACGCGTAATGGAGGCGACTTTGCAGATCGATCCAGCACTCGTGGGGCCGATTTCCGCGCTTCTGGGTACTCTTACCGGCGGTGCCACATCGACGATGGCCGCGTTGTACACGCACCGCTACCAGAACCGCCTTCAGCTTATCGCAAACGAGGTCGCAAAGCGGGAGACCATTTACGCCGACTTCTTGATGGGCGCGTCGAACATGCTGCTGAACGCCTACACGCATGACGAGATCGTGCTGAGCGCCGATGAGCAGCGCTTGATCGGACTGGTCAGCCGCATGCGGCTGTTTGCTCCACCCAGCATCGTCGCCGGAGCGGAACGCGTGCTCAGAACCATCCTCGAGATCGCGCTGCAACCGAGTGTGGCGCTCCGGGAGCTCGCGCGGGAGGCGTTGTCGAAGAGCCCTGATCCGGAACCGCTTCTGGCGTTCAGTTCGCTTTGCCGCGCCGACCTCGATCACGTGCGCCGGACCGGCGTGTAGGATTACCGTAGCGACGCCGTACCGGACGGTATGACGATCGCGCCTTGGCGAAGGTCTATGCCTCTTGATCGGTGGCGATCGGTCGAACAAAGCCGACGAGAGGCAATACACCTCGCTTCAATGCGTATATCCGTTTGGCTGCGCCGCGTGCTCAAGAACGGACCGTCCACGCTCGCGACAATCTCTGCGCGC
>DATAPS010000325.1:0-4535 GCA_036265085.1 Acetobacteraceae bacterium
GCGGACAGCTCATGATGAAGCTGTCCGACAGCATCTCCGTGCCGGTGGCCGTTTCAAAAAATCGGGCCTGAGCACGTCACGTCTTTGCACGCCGCTATCGTTCCGCTATCGTATCCATCATCTCAGACCGACAGCATCCGACCGAGCCGGTCGTCAGGCCCGCGCGTTGGCCGGCCGTCACCTGCATGCTAGCTTGTCGGAGAGCCGACGCCGCGCGATCGGGGCGCGTCGCGCATCACGAGGCCCTGCATGAAGATCCGTGTCGGATACGAACTGATCTACGACTGCCCGCAGCCGACGCCGATGATGCTGATGCTCAACATCCATCACTCGCGCGCCGCGGACATCATCGTCCCCGACCAGCTGACCACATTCCCGGTGGTCCCGGTCAGTTCCTATCGGGACCACTTCGGCAATTGGTGCACCCGGATCGTTGCGCCCGCCGGCCGCACACGGATCGCCAGCACTGCCGTCCTGCACGACAACGGCGCGCCCGATCCGGTGAACATCTCCGCCCAACAGCATCTCGTGCAGGACCTGCCGGACGACGCGCTCAACTTCCTGCTCGGCAGCCGCTACTGCGAGACCGATCGGCTGTCGGAGACGGCGTGGAAGCTGTTCGCCCAGACGCCCCCCGGATGGGCCCGCGTGCAGGCGATCTGCGATTTCGTCCACAATCACATTGTCTTCAACTACGCGGAGGCCCGTCCGACGCGGACGGCATGGGACGCCTATCACGAGCGCCGCGGCGTCTGCCGCGACTATGCGCATCTCGCCGTTGCGTTCTGCCGCTGCATGAACATCCCCGCACGCTACTGCACCGGCTATCTCGGTGACTTCGGCGTGTTCCCGCCGCCGGCCGACCCGATGGATTTTTCCGCGTGGTTCGAGGCCTATCTCGACGGCGCCTGGCACATGTTCGACCCACGCAACAACGTGCCGCGCATCGGCCGCGTGCTGATGGCGCGCGGCCGCGACGCCACCGACGTCGCGATCAGCAACACGTTCGGCCCCAACACGCTCGCGGGCTTCAAAATCTGGACCGACGAGGTGTTCGACACTGCGAGTCCCTGGCCCGCCGCATAACTCACTCCGCGTCCGGCCGCCCCCGCATCGCCTTCACCCGCGCATTCCGTGCCTTCGCCGCGAGCCGTCGCTGCGTCGCCCCAAAGCTCGGCTTGGTCGCCCTCCGTGGCGGCGGCGGGGGGGCGGCCGCTTCGCGCACAAGCGCCACCAGCCGCTCCAGCGCGTCCTCGCGGTTGCGCTCGCGCGTTCGATGCCGCTGCGCGGTGATCACGAGCACGCCGTCCTTGGTCAGCCGATGTCCCGCGAGCCGCTCGAGCCGCCGGCGCACCGGCTCGGGCAGGTGCGGCGAGCGCCGGACGTCGAAGCGCAGCTGCACCGCTGTCTCCACCTTCTGCACGTTCTGACCGCCCGGTCCGGAGGCGCGCAGGAAATCCTCCGACAGCTCGGACTCGTCGATCGCGATGCGAGGCGTAATCTGGATCATCCTCTCGTCAGTATGAGGGGAGAGGAGACCGCGCCATGAAAATCGCTCGCCTCGAATCCCTCATCCTGTCCGCCGGCGGAGCGGAATCCGCGTGATCGACGTCCGGCTTGCCAAGATCGCGATGGTCGCCTCCCTCGCGTTATTTGCGTTTATCGTCACGTTCGACAACATCACGGACTACGGAACGAACTTCGCATTCGTGCAGCACGTGTTGTCGATGGACACGACGTTTCCGAACAACCGGCTCACGTATCGCGCCATCACCGATGCGGCGCTCTGGCATCTCGGCTACGACATCATCATCGCCGCCGAAGGCCTGACCTGCGCCTGCCTCGCCATCGGTGCCGTGGCGCTGCTGCGTGCGGTCCGCGCGGAGGCACCGACGTTCGAGCGCGCCAAGCGGTTCGCGATCATCGGCGCGACGCTCGCGTTTCTCATCTGGTTCACCGGCTTCATGGTCGTCGGAGGCGAATGGTTCGCGATGTGGCAGTCGAAGGACTGGAACGGCCAGCAATCCGCGTTCCGCTTCGACATCACTGCGCTCGCCGTGCTGCTGTTCGTGGTGCAGCCTGATCGTTAGCGCACCGAGATTCCGCGACGACAACGGAGCTGGGAAGCAGAATGAAGCCTGGACGGCTCCGCTAAGCCGCGCGGCGAAGGCTCAGCTCCGACCAGATCGTGGACAGCGCGTGGACGAGATATTCGATGTCCTCGTCCGTGTGGTTCGGTGACGGGGTGATACGCAGGCGCTCGGTGCCGCGCGGGACGGTGGGATAGTTGATCGGCTGAACGTAGAGGCCGAACTCCTCCATCAGCCGGTCGCTGATCACCTTGCAGGTGATCGGGTCGCCGACCATCACCGGCACGATATGGCTCGGGTTCTCGTAATGCGGGACTCCCACCTCATCGAGGCGGCGGCGGACGCGGGCGACGCGCGCCTGTTGCGCCTCCCGCTCGACGGAGCTCGTCTTGAGGTGGCGGACGCTCGCGAGCGCGCCGGCGGCGATCGTGGGCGGAAGCGCAGTGGTGAAGATGAAGCCCGAGGCGAAGCTGCGGACGAAGTCGCACACCGCGGCGGACCCGGCGATGTAGCCGCCGATCACGCCGAAGCCTTTGGCGAGCGTGCCCTCGATCACGGTCAGCCTGTGCGCGAGCCCGTCCCGCTCGGAGATGCCGCCGCCGCGCGGGCCGTACAGGCCGACGCCGTGGACCTCGTCGAGAAACGTCATCGCGCCGTACCGGTCGGCGACGTCGCAGAACTCGGCGATCGGAGCGATGTCGCCGTCCATCGAGTACACGGATTCGAAGGCGATCAGCTTGGGGCGGCGCGGTTCGATCGTGCGCAGCTCTCGCTCGAGGTCGCGAGGGTCGTTGTGCGCAAAGATCCGCCGCTCGGCGCGGCTGTGGCGGATGCCCTCGATCATCGAGGCGTGGTTCGAGGCGTCGGAGAGGACGACGCAACCGGGCATGCGGCTCGCGATCGTGCTCAGCGTCGCCCAGTTCGACATGTAGCCGGAGTTGAACAGCAGCGCGGACTCGGTGCCGTGGAGATCGGCGAGCTCGTCCTCAAGGAGGACGTGATAGCGATTGGTGCCGGAGATGTTGCGGGTGCCGCCCGCGCCCGCGCCGCAGCGGTCGAGCGCCTCGTGCATGGCGGCGAGCACGACGTGGTGCTGGCCCATGCCGAGATAGTCGTTCGAGCACCACACCGTCACCGGCGTACGCTGGTGGTCGTGGTTCCAGATCGCACGGGGAAAGTCGCCGACCCGCCGCTCGAGGTCGGCGAAGACCCTGTAGCGACCCTCGCGGCGAAGGCCGTCGAGCTCGCTGCGGAAGAACGACTCGTAGTTCATGCACTTGTCCCCGTCCGGCTTCCATCGCCGTCCCGCGCCGGGTGGATCCGGTTCGATCTTGCGGCCGGCCGGCCGAGCGTGGCCGCATTCGCGCTAAAAACCCGGGCCGGAGATAACCACGTAACTTGGTGCGGTCGAGAAGACTCGAACTTCCACAGGGTTTCCCCCACAAGCACCTCAAGCTTGCGCGTCTACCATTCCGCCACGACCGCATCGTGGAGAGGGCGGGGATATAGCGAATGACCTTTTCCCAGGCAATGGACGTCCTCTCGGCGCCGGACACCTCCGCAGAGTGGCGCATCACCGATGGACTGACCCCCTATCCCGACGCGATCGCGACCATGCAGGCGCGCATCGCCGGGATCCGAGCGGGGACCGCGGGCGAGTTGGTGTGGCTCGTCGAGCATCCGCCGCTGTTCACCGCGGGAACGTCAGCCCGTCGCGAAGACCTCTTCAACCCGCGCGGCTTCCCCACCTACGACGCCGGCCGCGGCGGCCAGTGGACCTACCACGGTCCCGGCCAGCGCACCGCTTACGTCATGCTCGACCTCACCCGCCCGCACGGCATGGTCCGGCCGCGCGATGTGCGAAGCTATGTCCGAGCGCTCGAGGAATGGCTCATCCTGACGCTCGACCGGTTCGGCGTGCGCGGCGAACGGCGGGACGGCCGGATCGGCATCTGGGTCGCGGACCGCGCAACCGGCACGGAGGCCAAAATCGGCGCGATCGGCGTGCGGCTGACGCGCTGGGTGAGCTGGCACGGCGTCGCGCTCAACGTCGAGCCCAACCTCGCGCATTTCGACGGCATCGTCCCCTGCGGCGTCAGGGAGCACGGCGTGACCAGCCTGCACGCGCTCGGCGTTCCCGCGACGATGGCGGAGACGGATGCGGCGCTGCGCGGAGCATGGGCGGAGGTATTCGTGTAGCGGAGCTGAGCGAGCTCGGTCAGTGCGTCGGCGAGATGCGCGGCGGTGGCTGCGATCACTGCCCCGTACTACGCCGCTTCTGTAGATTATCCAGATACACCACTCCAGCGATCAGCAGCCCCTCGACGATCATCTGCCAGAACGAGCTCACGCCGAGCAGATTCGCGCCGTTGCCGATCGTTGTGAATAGGATCGCGCCGACGAAGCATCCCAGCACCGTCCCGCGGCCGCCGAACAGGCTCGCCC
>DATAPS010000326.1:0-8993 GCA_036265085.1 Acetobacteraceae bacterium
CTACGCCGCGCCGCCGACTGGCGCGCGGCGGTTCGCTCCACCCGAGCCGCCGGAGGAGTGGGAGGGCATCCGACGGGCGACCGCTCACGGCCCGATCGCACCGCAGCCCCCGTCGCGGCTGCGGGCGGCGATGGGAGATTACACACGGCCGCAGGACGAGGACTGCTTGACGCTGACGATCGCAACGCCGGCAGCCGACGGGCATGGGCGGCCGGTGGTCGTGTGGCTGCACGGGGGCGCCTATCTCAGCGGTGCCGGGTCGCTCGACTGGTACGACGGAAGCATGCTCGCGAGCGACGGCGATCTGGTGTTCGTCGGCGTCAACTACCGGCTCGGCGCGCTCGGGTTCCTGCACCATCCGGCGGTCGGCAACGGTGACTACGCGATGCTCGACATGATCGCGGCGCTGGAATGGGTTCGCGACAATATCGAGGCGTTCGGCGGCGATCCCGCGCGGGTGACCGTCATGGGCCAATCGGCCGGCGCGCACGCCATCATGTGCCTGCTCGCAAGGCCAAAAGCACGAACACTGTTCCGGCGGGCGGTCCTGCAGAGCGCGCCACCCTCTCTCGCCACGCTCACCACGGTGCGCGCGACGGGCCACGCGGAGCGGCTGCTCGACGCGCTCGACGTTCCACGCGATGCGCCGGACATCGCGGAGCGGCTGCGGGCAGAGACACCGGGGCGGCTGGTCGCGGCGCAGATGGCGGTGGCGCGGCAGATCGCGGAATTTGCCGATGTCGCGCCGCCGTTCGTCCCGGTGTCCGACGCGCTGTCGGACCCCCACGACTTCATCGCCGCCGCCGCGAAGGGTGCAGGAGAGGCGGGGGTCGACGTCGTGATCGGCACGACGCGGGAGGAGATGCACGCGTTCTTCGCGGCCGATCCCTCGATGGCCGATCCCGATCCGGCGCTCGTCGCAGCGCAGTTCAGCCGGCTGGCGGGGCGGGCGGAGGCGATCGAGGATTATCGGAACAGGCGTCCAGGAGCGTCGCTGGTCGACCTGATCAGCGATCTGGTGACCGATTTCATGTTCCTCTATCCGTCTCTGGCATTCGCCGACAGCATCACGCGGACCGGGTCCAAGGCATGGGCCTATGCGTTCGACTGCGCAGCGCCGCGCAACGGATTCCGCGCCTGCCACTGCATCGAACTCCCGTTCACCTTCGGCACCTTCCCCGCCTGGGGTGACGCCCCGATGCTGGCTGGCGGGGACCGGCGTGAGATGGCGATGCTGTCGGCGACAATGCGCGCGGCCTGGGCGGCGTTCGCGCATGACGGCGATCCCAGTACCGGCGCCCTCCCCTGGCCGCCTTATCGTGCGCCGGATCGACGGACGATGGTGTTCGGGTCGGTGACCGGAGTCGCGGGCGACCCGGCGGGTGTCGCATGGCGAGAAGGGTACGAGAGGTGGCGGATCGCGCTGTGATGAAATCGCTTTCGGTCTGCTGCTGCGGGGATCGATTGCGACTGCTTCGGCGGCGGAGCCTGCGACATTCCGATCAGCCCAACCTCGCCAGCGCCGCCTCCATCCGCGCCACCTCGCCACGCAGCCCGGCCAGCCGCTCGCGGTTCTCGGCGACGACCTCCTCCGGAGCACGCGCCACGAAATCCGCGTTCTCCAGCTTGCGCGCGATCTTCTCCGCGTCACCGGCGACCTTCGCGCGCTCCCGCTCGAGCCGCGTGCGCTCCTGCGCGATGTCGATGAGCCCCGAGAGCGGCAGCACGATCGTCGTCTCGTCGAGAACCGCCTGCGCGACACCGCTGGGCACCTCGCCGTTCAGCGGCCGCACCTCCGACGCGCGCGCCAGCCGGCCAATCGCGTCCCGCCACCGCGCCGCGCGCTCGATCACTTCGCGCGGCGCATCCTTCAGGAGAATCGGCGAACGCTGCGACGGCGGCACGTTCATTTCCGCGCGCACCGTGCGCACTTCGGTGATCAGCCGCACCACCCAATCGAGCTCGTCCCGCGCCGCGCGCGCGCCGGGAACGTCGAACGGCTCCGGCCAATGCTCGCGGATCAGGCTGCCGGGCGGTCCGTAGCCGAAATCATCCCACAGCGCCTCAGTAACGAACGGAATGGCCGGATGCAGCAGCCGCAGCAGCACGCCGAGCGTATACGCAGCCGTGCGCTTGACCTCGGACGCATCCGCAGATTGCGAATCCGCCAGCGCCGGCTTCGCAAATTCGAGGAACCAGTCGCAGAAGCTATTCCACGTGAACCGGTAGACCGCAGCCGCATATTCGTCGAAGCGGTACTGCTCCAGCGCCGCACTCGCCTCCTGCACGGCGTCGCTGAGTTCCGCGAGAATCCAGCGCGTGAGCGGCAGCGTCGCATCCACCGCCTTGAACGTCGGATCGGGCGCGATCCCGTTCATCTCGCAGAAGCGCGCCGCGTTCCAGAGCTTCGTAACGAAGCCGCGATAGTTCTCGATCGTGCGCTTGCCGAGCTTCACGTCGCGCCCGGGACCTGTGAGCGCGGCGACCGTGAAGCGCAGCGCGTCTGTCCCGTATTCCGCAATCATCTCGAGCGGATCGACCGCATTGCCCTTTGTCTTGGACATCTTCTGGCCGCGCTCGTCGCGAACGAGGCCGTGGATGTAGACCGTGCTGAACGGCACATCGCCCATGAAGTGCAGCCCCATCATCATCATCCGGGCCACCCAGAAAAAGATGATGTCGAAGCCCGTCACCAGAACGTCGCCGGGATAGTAGCGCGCCAACTCGCGCGTCTTCTCCGGCCAACCCAATGTCGAGAATGGCCAGAGCGCCGAGCTGAACCAAGTATCGAGCACGTCGTCGTCCTGTGTCAGCGTTGTCGGCTGCCCGTAATGCGCGCGCGCCGCCTCCGCTGCTTCCTCCGCCGTCCGCTCGACGAACACCGTGCCGTCCGGCCCATACCAAGCGGGGATGCGGTGCCCCCACCAGAGCTGGCGGCTGATGCACCAGGGCTGGATGTCGCGCATCCAGGCGAAGAACGTATTCTCCCATTGCTGCGGCACGAACCTCGTCCGCCCGCTCTCGACCGCCTTGATCGCCGGCTTCGCCAACACGCCCGCATTGCAGTACCACTGCACCGTCATCAGTGGCTCGATCGGCACGCCCGAGCGGTCGGCATGCGGCACCTGATGGGTGTGCGGCTCGGTCTTCTCCAGCAGCCCCAGCCGCTCCAGCTCCGCGACGATCTCCTTGCGCGCCTCGAACCGCCCCATCCTCGCGAGGCGGCGCACGAACGCCGGATCGGCAACGCCCTCGACCGCCGCAAGCTCGCCCTCGATCTCGCCGAGCGTGACCTGCGCGGCACGATCGAGGATCGACGGCATCGGCAGGTTGTGGCGCTGGCCGACCGTGAAGTCGTTGAAGTCATGTGCCGGCGTGATCTTGACCGCGCCGGTGCCCCTCTCCGGATCGGAGTAGTCGTCCGCGATGATCGGGACGCGCCGCCCGGTCAGCGGCAGGATCGCGTGCTTGCCGACGAGATCGGCATAGCGCGCGTCGGTCGGGTGCACCGCGACCGCGGTGTCGCCCAGCATCGTCTCCGGCCGCGTGGTCGCGACCGTGATGAACGTGCCGGGCATGTCGGCCACGGGGTAGCGGATGTGCCAGAGATGCCCGCGCACCTCACGCGATTCGACCTCGAGATCGGAAATCGCGGACTGGAACTTCGGATCCCAATTCACCAGCCGCCGGTCGCGGTAGACCAGCCCCTCCTTGGCGAGGGTGACGAAAACCTCGCGCACCGCGGTCGAGAGGCCGTCGTCCATCGTGAACCGCTCGCGCGGCCAGTCGAGAGAGGCGCCAAGCCGACGCAGCTGGCGCGAGATCGTGCCGCCGGACTCTTCCTTCCACTTCCAGACGCGCGAAAGGAAGCCGTCCCGCCCGAGCGCCTCGCGCGACGTGCCTTCGCTCTGCAAAAGCCGCTCGACCATCAGCTGCGTGGCGATCCCGGCGTGGTCCGTGCCCGGCTGCCACAGCACGTCGCGCCCGCGCATCCGCTGCCACCGGATCAGGATGTCCTGGATCGTGAAGGTCAGCGCGTGACCGACATGCAAGCTCCCCGTCACGTTCGGGGGCGGCACCATGATGGTGAACGGCTTGGCATTGGAGTCCGGATCGGCGGCGAAAGCGCCGGCGCGCTCCCACGCGTCATAGAGCTTCGGGTCGGTCTCGGCCGGTGCGTAGGTCTTGTTCAACATGAGAAGGGTGCAACCGTGACTGGACGGGTGGACGGACCCGCCCCCGGTGGCTCTCAGGCGCGCGGAGGCCGGAAGCGGTGGATCAGGGCTCGGCGTTGCTGACGACGCGCTCGACTTCCACCCGTACGACCCGCTCTACGATTGCCGGAAGATGCGTGTCCAGCCACTGCTTCAGCATCGGCCGCATCTCGTCGCGCACGATATCCTCGATCGAAGGACCGCCGCGACCGACGGTCGCCGAGCGATCGGCGCTGAGCCGGCGCAGTAAGGGCGCCATCGCCGCGGACGCCGCCGAGGCGGCTTCTGGCGCGACCAGTCCGCGATGGGGCTCCGCGGCGTCGGCGGCCGAAGCCGCGGCCGCACTTGCCGCCGGCGGAGGCGCGTGGTCGGCCGAGGCAGCCGCTCCCGGGATATCCGTGGCGGGCCTCTCCTCCCGCTCGGGCTCGCGCGCCTTGGCCGCGTCGGTGGTGTGGGTTGATTTCGCCGCGGGATCCGCGGCACGGATAGGCTGCTGTTCCGGCATCTCGGAAGCCTCCGGCACCAACATCGACGCGTCAAGGGCAAGCACGTCGCCGCCCGGATCAAGCTGCCCGTCGGCCGCTTCGTGTTTTTCTCCCGCTTCGTCCTCGCTCAGGATCCGCCGGATCGAGGCGAGGATGTCCTCCATCGACGGATCGGCCGAAGATCCCGCCGCCGCGTCGGAGGTTGGGGCCTTTGGCTTGCTGGGCTCAATCGCCATGGGATCGCACCGCGGGCTGCGTCATCGGCCAGGCTGGTCCGTAGCGAAGTCGCCAGTGCCGATCCAGAGGTTCTTGACTGCCTTGTAGTATGCGGTCTCGTCGTAGAGCGGCACGCCCAGCCCGAGATCGCGCGCCGTCAGCCGGCCGACCCCGGCGGCAACGCTGTAGGAGGCGTTGACGAAGCTCGCGAGCGCCTGCACCAGCGTCGTCTGGGACTGCAGCAGCAGTTGCTGGGCGTTCAGCACGTCGAGCGTCGTTCGGCTGCCGACGATCGCCTCCCGCTCGACGCCTTCCAGCGCGATCTGGTTGGCGCGGATCTGCGAGCGCGTGCTGGCGATGGCGGCCTGATCCGACACGTAAGTCTGCCATGCGCTCACGACCGCCTGCACCGCCGTGCGCCGCGCGTCGTCGACCTGTTTGCGCGCCTGCTGCTCCGACTGCCGCGCCTGCCGGACCGCAGCGTACTCGGATCCGCCCTGGAAGATCGGCACGGTCAAGGTCGCAAGCAAGGACGTGCCATTCTGCGTTAGGCCCTTCTGCGTCACGTTTTCGGTGCGGAACACCGAGCCCTGCAGCGAGACGTTCGGCATCAGCGCGGAATACTGGACGTCGAGGAAGTCACGCGCGCCCGCGTCGGTGAACAGCGCCTGCACGACGTTCGGGTTGTTCGTCGAGGCGAGCGCGCGCGCCTGGTCCAACGTTCGTGTCGGCAATCGGAGCGGCTGCGGCTCGACCAACGCGACCGGCCGCTCGCCGATGAACTGCTCGTACGACGCCTGTGCGGTGGCCAGCGTTCCCTCAGCAGCCTGCCGCGTGGCGGTGGCACCGGCGAGCGCCGCCTCGGCCTGCGCCACGTCGGTCCGGGTGATCTCGCCGACCCGGAACCGGTCGTTGGTTGCCTGCAGCTGCTTGGCGAGCACCTGCTCGTTGTTCACGTCCAGGGCAAGGATCTGCTGGTCCTGAATGACATTGATATACGAAAGCGTGGCATTGCTGAACACGGTCTGCTCGGTCGACTGCAGCGCCGCCCGCTGCGCGTCCACCAGGTTTTCGGCGCGGTTGGTGCTCGCGACCGTCCGGCCGCCGCGATAGAGCGGCTGCGTCACCGTCCCGGTCAGGCTGGACTCGTTGCGGTTCTCGTTGGTGCCGACTGTCGTACCGCTCGCCACCAAGGTCGAAACGGTCTTGCCCGTGGCGGGACCCGCGGTGCCGGCGAACGTGACCGTCGGCCGCCAGCCGGCCAGCGCCGCCGGGACGTTCTCGTCGACCGACCGAAGCTGGGCGCGGGCGGCGAGCAGCGTTGGGTTGGTCGCATACGCAAGCGCCAGTGCTTCCTGCAGCGTGCGGGCGGCAGCAGGTTGCGCCGCTGCAACGGTCGCGAGAATGCCGCCGATCGCGAGACCTGTCCGCAAGCGCATCACACCCCCACCCTCCACCGGGCACCCCGTCTGCCATAGCCTCGCCGGTAAGGCCATGGGCGCGCAAGTGAAACACGGCGCGGAGCCACCGCGCATCTCCGTGATGAGACTTAGAAGACGAAGGCGGCAGCGCGTCGGAATTGCGGCAGCGCCGGGGTCGCGCAGTCGAACACCGGCTGAAAGCTCAGCTCCAGTCCCTCGCCATTCCGCTCCCCGATGACGGCGCGCCCGAGCCGGCCGGTCCCGGCCAGAACGGTCACGAGACGGCCAGCCGTTGGCTCCAACTGCCCGGCGATCGCCTCCGGCACGAATTCCACCGCGCCCTCGATGAGGATCGCCTCGTAACGCCCAGCGCCGGCCCATCCCTCCGCCAGCTTGCCGGCGACCACGCTCACCTCCGGCGCCAGCTCCGGCAGCACCGCACGGGCCGTCCGCAGCATGGCCTCGTCCTCTTCGACAGCCGTGACGCTGGCGCCGCAGGCGGCGCACAGCGCCGCCCCATAGCCGGCACCGACCACCAGCGCCCGGTCGCCGGAGCGCAGCGCCAGCAGCTGCACCAGCCGCGCGATGACCATCGGCTCGATCAGCGCCCGCCCACCCGGTAGGGTCACGTCCTCGTCGGCATACGCGAGCGAGGCGAGCTCCGGGGGAAGGAACCGCTCCCGTGGCAGACGCCGCATCGCATCGAGGATGCGCGGGTCGGTGACCTTGTTCGGCCGCACCTGTCCGTCGACCATCATGTTGCGGGCATCGGTGTAGGAAAGGATGGGACGGTCCATGCTGGCTCGCATCGCCTCAGGAAGGTTGCTGCGGCTTATAGAGACGCCCGCGCCCCAGCGCCAAGGCGCACTTGACCCCCGCGCCCGCGGGGACCGACAACGCGACGCTCAGCTGATACCGGCACCAAAGATGCGGCCAAAAAGATCGTCTGGGGCGCGATGGCTGGGGCGGACAATGGTGCACGTCTCCAGGCTATGCCTATGTGCATGAATGCGTCGCCGCAGAGTTCGTCGCCGAGGCGAAGGCGGCGCTGCCGTTCGGCGGTGTCGGGGCTGCCGGGATGGGTCACTACTACGGGAAACAGCTTCGACATGCTTACGCACGCCAAGTCGATGTTCATCTCGCCCCCCGATTGTCGCCATCGATCACCTGTTTCCACCTCATCCGCGTGAGAAGAACGCCGCGCTTGAGCTGTGGCTCGAATATTGAACTCCGCTTTAGCGACCGCCTCACTGAAGTCCTCAATCGCCGGCGCTATCGAGATCGGGTGAAGTCCCCAATCTAAGAAAATCGAAGAGACCCTCGATGCCCGCATATTTCGTCTTCAACGAGCAGGTCACGGACCAGGCGAGGTTCGACGAGTACCGAAAGCAGGCCGGGCCGCTGATCGAGCGCTACGGCGGCCGATTCCTGATCCGCGGCGATGCGGTCACCGCTGCGGAAGGCAATCCGGGGTTGCAGCGCTTCGGCGTCATTGAGTTCGACGACATGGCGGCGCTGCGATGCTTCTACGACAGCGCGGAATACGCGCCGCTGATCCGCCTTCGCCAGTCCGCCAGCACCGGCTGGGTCGCGCTGGTCGAGGGCTACACGCCGACCTGATCCGGGCTAGTGGCCAGAATCAGGTCAAGCCCAAGGCGTAAGGCGGGTCTCGACCCGCAATCTCGGTCCCGCACCGGTCGGTGGGTCGGCCCGCCCCACGAACCCGGTGCACCGCAGTCGTTAGCCGAAGAACATCGTGGTGTAACGCCCGAATAACATCGATTTCGCACCGCATACACAACGGATTTGTTGCCCACGACCCAAGGTCTGTGCTTCTATGCAGGGATGCACACAGCCGCCCCGATCCCCCTCACCGACCGCTTCAGCAGAGTCATCCAGGTTGTTCTGCACGGGCTCGGCAGCCGCTATCGGGCGGACTCCATTCTCGGCCCGGCGGTCGCCGGCGCGCTGCTCAACCTGATCGCCCTGCGGCTGCAAAACCTCCGCCGCCGCTTCGTCACCCTCTTCGAACGCATCCAGGCCGGCACGCTGCGCAAACTGCCGGAGCCGGGCCAGGGGCGCAGACGCAAACCCTCGGCGCGCAAGCTACGGCCGAACCTCCTGGCCCAGTACGGCGTGAAGGATCGCTGGGGCTGGGTGGTCAACATCGCCTGCCGCAATGGTGACGAGCTGCAGGCCCTGCTGGAAGAGCCCGGGATGCAGGCGATGATCGCCGCCGAGCCGCGCCGCATGGGCCGCATCCTGCGTCCGCTCTGCCGCATGCTCGGCGTGAGCGAGATCCCCGACCTGCTGCGGCTGCCCTCGCAGGCCGATGTCGAGACCGTCGACTGGGCGGCGGTCCGCACGATGGTGGAGGCCGAGAAGGCCGCCCAGGCCGCCGGCCTGCCGCCGCCGGTCTGGCCGCAACCGCCGCGCGCGGCGCGGCGCAGCAAGCACCCGTTCCCGCCGTTTCGTTTCTACATCACGAGCCACGGGCCGCCGCTGCGGGCGTGTTAGCGCGCGCCCCGCACCGCCGCCGCATGACCCGAACGCAGATCGGTTCGTCGCGACGCCCCGCGGCGGTGACGATCAGCGTCGCCCCGCCTTCGTCAGGGTCGAGATGCTCAGGTCTCGGGGGTTTCGGTGCGCAGCTCGAT
>DATAPS010000327.1:0-5773 GCA_036265085.1 Acetobacteraceae bacterium
GGATCGCCGCCGAGCCGCGCCGCATGGGCCGCATCCTGCGTCCGCTCTGCCGCATGCTCGGCGTCGGCGAAATCCCCGACCTGCTGCGGCTGCCCTCGCAGGCCGATGTCGTCACCATCGACTGGGCCGCCCACGCCCGGATGGTGGAAGCCGAGAAGGCCGCCACGGCCGCCGGCCTGCCGCCGCCGCCCTGGGAGCCGCCGCCGTTCACCGGGACCCGCGATCGGCCGTTCCGCTTCTATCTCACCCGCTACCGCCAGCCGCTGCTGGCCGAGCCGCTCCTCGCCCACCCACTCCTGGCCCACCCACTCCTGGCCCACCCGCTCCTGGAGTGAGCGCGCGCCGCCGCGCCGTCGCCCGGCCCGGTCCGCTCATGGTCCCCTATCCCCGCATCGAGCGGAGAGAGGCGCGATCACCCGAACTCGATGCGTGGGTCGATGTAGGCGTAGAGCACGTCGACGGCGATGTTCATCACGACGTAGATCAGCAGGATGAACAGGATCGTCCCCTGGATCAGCGGATAGTCACGCGTCCCGATCGCCTGGATCAGCAGCCGGCCGAGGCCGGGATAGGTGAACACCGCTTCGGTGACGACGGTGCCGCCGATGAAGTTGGCGAGCATCAGGCCGACGACGGTGACGAACGGCAGCAGCGCGTTGCGCAGGACATGCGTGCCGAGGATGTCGCGCTCGCGCAGCCCTTTCGAGCGGGCGGTGCGGACGTAATCCGCCTTCAGCTCGCCGAGCAGCGAAGCGCGGAGGAAGCGCGCGAAGATTCCCGAGACATAGACGCCGAGCGTGACGGCCGGGAGCAGAAGGTTCTTCGCGGCGGAAACCGGGTCTTCCCAGAACGGCACATAGCCCGATGCGGAGGGCAGCCAGTGCAAGCGCACGGCGAACAACAGGATCAGGAGAATCCCCAGCCAGAAGGTCGGCACGCCCATCGCCAGCGCGTTCCAGCCGCTCAGCGTCCGGTCCACCCATGAGCCCGGCCGCAATGCACTCGCCAGGGCGATCGGCACACCCACGAGCAGCCCGACCAGCGTCGCGGCGACGCCGAGCTGGATGGTCGCGGGGATACGCTGCACGATGAGGTCGCGCACCGGCTCGCGGCTCTGGATCGAGGTGCCGAAATCACCGCGCACCGCGCTGTCGAGCCAGGACCAGTATTGCGCGAATACGGGACGGTCGAGGCCGAGCCGGTGCCGCGTCGCCTCGATCTGCTCGGGCGTCGCGTTCTCGCCGACGATCGAGCCGATCGGGCCGCCGGGCACGGCGTAGATCATGCCCCAGATCCCGACGGAGGCGATCAGCAGCACCGGCACGAGTTGCGTCAGGCGCCGCGCGATGAAGGCGATCATGCCTCGCCCGCTTCCAGTTCGAGCGGCAGGTCGGCTTCTCGCCGATCCTCCAGCACCGCGCTCAAGGTCCGACCGATCGTGTCGAGCGAGAGGATGGTGAGGGTGAGCGCGAGGCCGGGCAGCACCGCATAGGTCGCGCTGTCGGACAGATACGCCTTCCCCGTCCGCAGCATCTCGCCCCAGCTCGGCGTCGGCGGCGGGATGCCGACGCCGAGGAAGGCGAGTGCCGCTTCGAGCAGGATCGCGACCGAGGAGAGCACCACGATCTGCACGAGGATCGGGCTCCAGGCGTTCGGCAGCACGGTGCGGAACATGTTGTAGAACGACGAGCCGCCGAGCGCCTCGACTGCGGTGACGAAGTCGCGCCGGCGCAGCGACAGCACCTGCGCGCGGGTGATGCGGGCGAAGCTCGGGATGCCGGTGACGCCGACCGCGACCAGCGCCGCCGTCTGGCTGCGGCCGAGCACCGCGATCATCGCCATCGCGAACAGGATGCCGGGGAGTGCCAGCAGCACGTCGACGAGGCGCATCAGCACCGCGTCGCGCCAACCGCCGAAGAAGCCCGCGACGAGGCCGATCGGCACGCCGACGATCCCCGCGATCGCCACCGCGCCAGCCGCCGTGACGAGCGACGTGCGCGCGCCGTAGATGACGCGGGCGAGGATATCGCGGCCGAGCTCGTCGGTGCCGAACCAGTGCGCGGCGGAAGGGCCTTCGAGCATGCTCGCGATATCCTGGCCGAGCGGATCGATCGGCAGCAGCGGCGCGAGCAGGGCCAGAGTTGCGAGACCGCCGATGTAGACGAGGCCGAGCAGCGCGCCGCGATGACCGATGACGCGGAGCGCGACCTCGCGGCCGCGGCTCATCGCGGCATCGCCTCGGCGTGGTGGCAGGCGCGTCGCGTCGGCTGTGCGGGATCGGGCAGGAGCGGCGGCTCCTCGGCGCGGCAGATCGCGCTCGCGCGGAAGCAGCGGGGATGGAACGTGCAGCCGGACGGCAGCGCGGCGGGGCTCGGGATCTCGCCTTGCAGCACGATGCGGCGGGTGGTGTCGCGGCGCTCCGGATCGGGCACGGGGACCGCGGAGAGCAGCGATTGCGTGTAGGGGTGCAGCGGCGCGGAGAACAGCGTCGCGGTCGCGCTCTCCTCGACGATCCGGCCGAGATACATGACCGCGACCCGGTCGGAGATGTGCCGGATCACCGAGAGGTCGTGGGCGATGAAGAGGTAGGCGAGGCCGAGATCGCGCTGCAGGTCCTGCAGCAGGTTGACGATCTGCGCCTGGATCGAGACGTCGAGCGCGGAGACGGGCTCATCGAGGATCAGCAGGCGTGGATTGAGAGCGAGCGCGCGCGCGATCCCGACCCGCTGTCGCTGGCCGCCGGACAGTTCGGCGGGATAGCGCGACATCATTCGGCGCGAGAGGCCGACGCGCTCGAACATTCTTCCGACATGCGCGGCGCCGCCGCTCACGTCGTAGATGCGGTGGATGCGCAACGGCTCGGCGACGATCTCCTCGACCGTGCGGACGGGGTTGAGCGACGAATACGGGTCCTGAAATACGTATTGCATATGCCGCCGCATCCGCCGGAGCGCGCCGGTGCCGAGCGTGGTGATCTCCTCGCCGCCGAAGCGCACGCTGCCGCCGCTGGCAGGGACGAGTCCCATGATCGCACGGCCCGTCGTCGTCTTGCCGCAACCGGATTCGCCGACCAGCCCGAGCGTCTCGCCGGCGCGCAACGTCAAATCGACGCCGTTGACGGCGCGGACCCAGCCGATCCGGCGGCGGAGGATGCGGGAGCGCACGGGGAAGTCGACGCGCAATCCCTCGACGGCGAGCAGCGGCTCCGCGATCGCCGGATCGCCGCGCACGCGCTGGGCCGCGACCGTCGCCGCCGGCATCGGCGCATCCGCGAAATGGCACGCCGCGAACTGCACGCGTCCGACCCGGGCGAGCGGTGGATCGGCCGACGCACAGACCGCCTGCTCGCGCCCGACGGGACAGCGCGGACGGAACGCGCAGCCGACGAGCGACACGGAAGGCGTCGGCGGCTGGCCGGGGATCGGCACGAGCCGCCGTCCGACGTCGTCGACGCGCGGCAGGCTTCGCAGCAGCGCGACGGTGTAGGGATGGCGCGGGCGCGAGAAAATGTCCGCGACCGGCGCACTCTCGACAATACGGCCCGCATACATGACCGCAACGCGATCCGCGATCTCCGCGATCACGCCGAGATCATGCGTGATCAGGATGACCGCGGCGCCGGTCTCCGCCTGACGGCGCGACAGCACGGACAGGACCTGCGCCTGCACGGTGACGTCGAGCGCGGTCGTCGGCTCGTCGGCGATGATGAGGCGGGGCCGCCCGGCCATCGCCATCGCGATCACCGCGCGTTGCCGCATGCCGCCCGAGAACTGATGCGGGAAATCCGAGGCGCGGCTTGCGGGATCGGCGATATCGACCGCGCGGAGCAGCGCCGCCGCTCGCGACGGCGCGGCGCGCGCCGCGATCAGATCGTGCGCGACCAGGCCCTCGGTGACCTGCCGCCCGACCGTGAGGACCGGGTTCAGCGTGGTCATCGGATCCTGGAAGATCATCCCGACATCGACACCGCGCATCCGCCGCAGCGTCTCCGCGTCCGCCGTGGTAACCTCCACGCCCGCGAGCCGAATCGAGCCGCCGACGCACGCCTCGGAAGGCAGCAGACCGGTCAGCGCGAGCGCGGTGACGCTCTTGCCCGAGCCGGACTCGCCGACGATGCCGAGCACCTCGCCCGGATGCACGTCGAAATCGATCCCGCGCACCGCAGGCACCGCACGGCCCGCGCTGCCGAAGGTGACGGTCAGTCCGTGGACGGAAAGGATGGGGTCGAGGCCGGCCGTCGGTGTGTTGCGCGTGTGCGTCCGAACGCCGGCCTCGATCAATTCGTGAACCCGATGGCTCGCGCGACGAAGATGTCGTCGGTATCCGGCATGAAGCCGCCGAGCTTTTTGGAGGCGACGATCAGGCCGACGTTGAATGTGTTGGTCGGAATGCCGAACGCATCCTCGATGAGGACACGGTTGAGATTGTCGTAGCCCGCCTTCACCGCCTCGGGCGGCGCCACGGTGTGATCGACGCGCGCAATCGCGGCGACGTAGTCGGGGAACGGATTGGGGTCGCCGAGCACCGGGTTCTTGACCGTGCGATAGATGCTGTTCGTGGTCAGCCGGCTCGGGAATTTCTGCACGTTGCCGACGCCGCCGAACAGCGCGTCGAACTTGCCGGTCAGCATCGAATCGACCAGTTCGGAGCCCTGCTTGACGTCGATCGCCACGTTCACGCCGGCTTTTGCGAGCGTGCTCTGCACCACCTGGCTGATCGCGCCCGCGATCTGGTCGCCGCCGTCCACCGTGATCTTCCACCCATTCATCTCGGCCTGCGACAGACCGGACTCCTTGAGCAGCGCGCGGCCCTTGTCCAAATTCAACGCATAGGTCTCGTTGTAGGACGGATCGGCGGCGGGGCTCGTCGGCGCCCAAGGGAGCGCCGTGACCTGACCGAGGCCGACATAGCCGACCTTCAGGATCGCCGCGCGGTCCATGAGGAAGTTGAAGGCCTGCCGGAACTTCTGATTACGGAACGGGCCGTGTGTCGCATTGATGCGGAACACCTGGACGAGCGGCGCGGGGCCTTGCACGAGCTGGAAGCCGTCGTCGCGCAGATGCACGGCACTACGCTGCCCGACGCCGTAGATCAGGTCGACGCCGCCCGATTCGAGCGCGGCGGCCGCGGCCTCGTTGTCGCTGAAGATCGTGAACACGATGTCGCGGCTGACCGGCTGGCCCGTGCGCCAGTATTTCGGGTTCGCGACAAGGTGGATACGCTGGCCGAGCACGCGCTCCGCGAGCGTGTAGGCCCCGGTTCCGCCGACCTTCGTTTCCGCGGAATCGACGACGGACGGCTCGATGACCGACAGCGATTGCAGGAGATCGTTGACCTGCCGCTCGGGCGGCGTGCCGGTGAAGTGCAGAGTGATCGCGTGCGGGCCGCCGACGGTCCAGCTCTTCACGATCGACATGGTCGGATAGACGTTCTTGCCCTTGGCTGGGTCGGCCGCCTTGACCAGCGTCGCGGCGACCGCGTCGGCGGTCATCGGCGTGCCGTCGGTGAAGGTCACGTCGTCGCGCAGGGTGAGAGTGACCGCGCTGTCGTCGGACGCGATGGTCCAGGCGGTGGCAAGACCGGGGAGCGCCTTCCCGTCCGCCGTGTAGTCGATCAGCGTATCGTAGAGATTGCGGATCAGCGGGTAGTTGACCGCGCTGTATTGCAGCGGGTCGAAGTTCGCCACGTCGAACAGGATCCCGACGTGGAGCGTCCCGCCCTTCAGATCCGCGGCCCGAACGCCTCCCGTTGCAACGAAGGGGGCAAACATGAG
>DATAPS010000328.1:0-2688 GCA_036265085.1 Acetobacteraceae bacterium
CACTTCCTACCGGACGATCCGCCGGACCTGATCGCGCGGAAGCTGCTTCGTACGAATTTGTCCGACCTTGCCGCGATGAGCGCCGCCCCGCTCGGCTACCTGCTGACGGTGTCGGTGCCGCGTGCGGCGCCCGACGCTTGGTTCGCCGCCTTCGCCGCCGGCCTTGCGCAGGATCAGGCCGAGTTCGGCATCAGCCTGCTGGGCGGCGACACGACCTCCACACCCGGTCCGGTCAGTCTCTCCCTGACCATCCTCGGCACGACGGAGCCAGGCCGCGCCGTCCGCCGCTCGGGTGCACGGGCGGGGGACGGACTCTGGGTCACCGGAACGATCGGCGACGGCGCGCTTGGCCTCCTGGCGGCGCAGGGCGAGATCCCCGATCCGGACGGATATCTCGCCGATCGCTATCGGGTTCCGCGCCCGCGACTCGCGCTTCGCCTCGCTGGGATCGCAAGCGCGGCATTGGACGTCTCCGACGGCCTCGTGCAGGACGTCGGTCACCTCTGCCGCGCCTCCGCTGTCGCCGCGCAGATCGAAGCGGCCGCCGTCCCGCTCTCCGCGGCCGCGGCCGCGGCTGGCCGGCTCGTGCTCTGCCTCACCGGCGGCGACGACTACGAGCTCGCCTTCGCCGTGCCCCCCGACAGCGAGCCTGCTCTTCGCGAAGCCTCCGGTGCGGCAGGCATTCCGGTCACCAGGATCGGGCACTTCCATGCGGGTCCATCCGGCGTCACAGTCCGCGGGCCGGATGGCGCGGCGATGCCCCTCGCCGCCGGAGGCTGGAGCCACTTCGCGTGATGTCGGACACGCTCGCGCCGCTCATCCTCGATTTCCTCGAATGGATCGCCGCCGGTCCCCGCGACTACGCCGAGGTCATGGACACTTGGCGCACGTCATGTCCGCGCCTGACTGTCTGGGAGGATGCCGTCGATCGGGGATTGGTCGCCACCACCTCCGGTGCTGGTGGTTGCCGGGTCTCGCTCACGCCCGCCGGCCGTAACCTACTCTCCGAGGTGGGCCGATCGTCAGCGTCCGATATTCACGCCGCTGCCCGGGGCGCTCCCGCCGAGGCCACTCGGCGAGAACTTGCCGACGTTGCCGAGGAGCTGCTGCAGGAATGACGCCTCGTCGCCCGGCGACGGGGTCGTGCGGGAAACCACGCTGACGGGCATCGAATCGTCCTGCGTCTTTCGGGCAACCGACTTCAGCACGCCGCTGTCGTCGAACGTCAACGCGACAACCTGCTGGCCCTCGACCGCCTGTGTACCGGCGATCACCGGCTTGGTGCGCTCGGAGATATAGATCCAGGTATTGTCATCGAAGGTAGCGTGAGCCGTCGGCGATCCGATCAGCGAGGTCACGTCCTTGGTCGTGGAGGTGCCGGGCACGAGCTCCTTGATCTGCGCCTCGTCCACGTGGTTGCCCCGGGCCTGGATCGGGTAGGACATGAATGCCGGCGGGTCGCACGCGGCGAGCGGTGCGACAATGAGGAGGAGCGATAGCAGTCGGAACAGGGCTTGCACTGTGACGATCCTTCGGCATCGAAGCATGATGCGGCACCCATATCAGGCTGCGGCAGGCCGGACGGATTGACCGCGGAGCCTACGGCGCTACGTATTTGTGTCATATCGGCGTGTCACGCGGCGAGAGTCCTGTCAACGACGGGCTGCATCGCGTCTTCCTGGAGTGGCGAAAGTGCTGAGTCTGTTGCGAAAGGGCCGCATCGAGCGCGCGGGGTTCGAGCTCTACGGCGCCGCTGTCGCGGCCGCCCGTGCGCCCTGGTTCTACGCGCGCCTCGGTGTCCCGGACACGCTCGACGGGCGGTTCGACATGGTGGGCGTCCACGCCTGGCTCGTCATCCGGGAGCTGCGCCGCCGCCCGGAGCCAGGGCCCGCGCTGGCGCAAACCGTGTTCGACGCCATGTTCAGCGACATGGACGTGAACCTGCGCGAGCTGGGCGTGGGCGACCTCTCGATCGGCAAAAAAGTCAGGGCGATGTGGGAAGCGTTCCACGGCCGTGCCGCAGCCTATGACGCGGCAATCGACTCGGGCGACCCCGGCGCCCTTGCCGGCGCCCTCGAGCGGAATGTCTGGCGCGGCGCGCCGACCCTCGCCTCGGCCGAGCTCGCGCGCTGGGTTCGCCGGCAGGACGCTGCGCTCGCGGCCGCGGACACCGCGGATTACGCGGCCGGCCGAGCCGCGTTCCTCCCCGCCGAGGCGCTTGCCGCGTGACGCCGGAGTTCTCCCGGCCCGTGCCGGCCGATCGCATCGGCGGGGGCGGCGTCTCGTCCGTGGTCGAGGCCACTCAGGCGGAGCGGCGCGCCATCGCCGAGCGGCTGCGCATTCCCGCCGTCCACGCGCTCCGCTGCGCGTTCACGCTTTCGCGCGGCGCGGAGTCGGCGCGCGGCGAGATCGTCGCCCGCGGTGAGCTGCGCGCCGTCGTCGTGCAGACCTGCGTCGTCTCGGGCGACGACTTCGAATCGGAGGTGATGGACGATTTCCGCATCCGCTTCGTCCACGCCGGCACCGAGACCGACACCGATGTCGACGAGGACGACGAGCTGCCGTACGAGCACGGGATGATTGATCACGGCGATGCGGCGGTCGAGCAGCTCGCCCTCAATCTCGATCCCTATCCTCGAAAACCCGGCGCAGAACTTCCCGGCGAGGCGGAGGAACTGCGAGCTTCGC
>DATAPS010000329.1:0-4383 GCA_036265085.1 Acetobacteraceae bacterium
GAGCGGCATATGCGCGGGGGTCTCGCAGCGAGGGGAGCACGCGCCGTGGCGATCGCATATCCGGCAGATACGATTGCCGACCTCGTTGCCCACGGCCGCGCCGAGGCGCCCGCGATCGGCGCGCCCGGACGCGCGTCGCTCACTTATGCGGACCTGCGGACCCTCGCCACGCGAACCGCGAATGCCTTGGCGGGACAGGGAATCTCGTGCGGCGACCGCGTGGCCATCGTCGTTCCGAACGGGCCGGAGATGGCGGCGAGCTTCGTCGCGATCGCCTGCGCGGCGACCACCGCGCCGCTGAACCCCGGCTATCGCCGCGATGAGTTCGACTTCTACCTCTCCGACCTGAACGCGAAGGCGCTGGTGATCGCCGAGGGCATGGAGAGCCCGGCGCGTGAGGTCGCGCATGAGCGCAAGATCCCGATCATCGAGCTGGTGCCGAACGCTGAGATGGCGGGCGGCTTCACGCTGCGGGCGCTTGCGACGCCGCACCACACGCCGGTCGCGGCTGCGGCGCCGGGTGCGGACGACATTGCGCTCGTGCTGCACACCTCGGGGACCACATCGCGGCCGAAGATCGTGCCGCTGCGGCAGGTGAACGTGACCGCATCGGCCTATCACGTCGCCGACACGCTCGCGCTCACGCCCGACGACGTGTGCCTCAACATCATGCCGCTGTTCCACATCCATGGCCTGATCGCGGCGACGCTCTCCTCGCTCGCGGCCGGCGGGTCGGTGGTTTGCACGCCGGGCTTCAACGCGTTCCGCTTCTTCTCCTTGTTCGCCGAGGTGCGGCCGACCTGGTACACTGCCGTTCCGACCATGCATCAGACGCTGCTCGGCCTCGCCGACCGGCACAAGGAGACGATCGCGAAGGGGCGGCTGCGCTTCATCCGCTCGTCCTCGGCCTCGTTGCCGCCGCAGGTGATGACGGCTCTCGAGGAGACGTTCAGCGTCCCCGTCCTCGAATCCTATGGGATGACGGAAGCGTCGCATCAGATGGCTTCCAACCCGCTCCCGCCCGCGCCGCGCTTCCCCGGGTCGGTCGGGATCGCCGCGGGGCCGGAGATCGGCATCATGGACGAGCACGGCAATCTGCTGCCGCCCGGGGCGCTCGGCGAGGTCGTGATCCGCGGCCGCAACGTGACTACTGGCTACGAGAACAACCCTGACGCGAATGCCAGGGCCTTCACCAACGGCTGGTTCCGCACCGGCGACCAAGGAACGCTCGACCCGCAAGGCTATCTTCGGCTGACCGGCCGGCTGAAGGAGATCATCAACCGCGGCGGCGAGAAGGTCTCACCGCTGGAGGTCGACACCGTGTTGATGGACCATCCCGCGGTGGCGCAGGTGGTGACGTTCGGGATGCCGCACGGCTCGCTCGGCGAGGAGGTCGCGGCGGCTGTCGTGCTGCGTGACGGCGAGATGCTGGAGGAGCGCGCGCTCCGCGATTTCTGCGCGAAGCGGCTCGCGCAATTCAAGGTGCCGCGGAAGATCGTCTTCCTCGACGAAATCCCGAAAGGCGCGACCGGCAAGCTGCAGCGCATCGGGTTGGCGGAGAAGCTGGGGCTCGGCGCATAATCATGACGGCCCGGTTGCTCCCTTTCCCCTCGCGGGAGAGGGTCGGGGCGAGGGGGAGCCCCTCCGAGATCTCGCCGACTTCTTTCGCTCCCCCAACCCCCTCTCGCAAGGGGAGGGGGCGCTTCACGCGATGAAAATCGCGATCTTCGGCGCGGGCGCCATCGGCGGCATGCTCGGCGTGAAGCTCGCCGCCGCGGGCGCCGACGTCACCTTCATCGCGCGGGGCCCGCATCTCGCCGCCATGCAGGCGAACGGTGTGCGGATGGAGAGCGGCGGCGAGACCATCACCGTGCATCCTCGCTGCACCGCGGATGCCGGCGAGGCGGGCGTGCAGGACTACGTCGTCGTCACGCTGAAAGCGCATTCGCTGCCGGCCGCCGCACCGCAGATCGCGCGCCTGATGGGACCGGAGACGGCGCTGGTCACCGGCATCAACGGCGTCCCCTACTGGTATTTCTACGGCCTCGACGGTCCATGGGGCGAGCGCATCGTCGAGAGCGTCGACCCCGGCGGCAAGCTCTGGGAAACGCTGCCGCCGTCGCGCTGCATCGGCTGCGTCGTGTATCCCGCCGCCGAGATCACCGAGCCCGGCGTGATCACGCACACCTATGGCGACCGCTTCACGCTCGGCGAGCCGGACGGCAGTCGCAGCGCGCGCGTCGAGGCGCTGTCCAAGGCGCTGATCGCGGCGGGGCTGAAGGCGCCGATCCGCCCGCGCATCCGTGACGAGATCTGGGTGAAGCTCTGGGGCAATCTCGCCTTCAACCCGGTCTCGGCGCTCACCACGGCGACGCTCGACCGGATCACGGGGCGCGCGGATCTTCGGGCGCTGTGCCGGGCGATGATGCTGGAGGCTCGGGCGGTGGGGGAGGCGCTCGGGGCCAGGTTCGGCGTCTCCGTCGAGAAGCGCATTGACGGGGCAAGCGAAGTGGGAGCCCACAAGACATCGATGTTGCAGGATCTCGAGCGCGGACGGCCGATCGAGATCGACGCGCTACTCGGCGCGGTGATCGAACTCGGCACGATCACCGGCAATGTGATGCCGGTGTGCGAAGCGGTGCTCGCGCTGGTGCGCGAGCGGGCACGAGTGGCGGGATGCTACGACGGATGACACGACGGTTCGCATTGCTCGGCATCGCGCTGCTCGCACTCGCGTCCTGCGCGAAGCCGCCGCCGGTCGTACAGGCGCCGCCGGGCCGCATCGTGATCGGCGCCTTCACCGCCGACCCGTCCGTCGTCGTGCTCGACGATTCGGTGCGCCGGACCCACACCGGGACCGAGACCGACGACGACATGGCGGCGGCGCAGGACACGCTGGTGACGACGCTGCTCTATCGCCTGCAGGAGAACGGCATCGTGGCGCAGCGCCTCGTGCCGGGGGAGGCGCCGGGTGCGAACGATATCGTGCTCGACGGCCGTTTCGACCGGATCAGCGAGGGGAGCCGCACCGAGCGCGCAAACGGCGGTGGACGGCCGGTCGTTGCGGGAACGCTCGATGTGACCGGACCTGGCGCTGACGGGCAACGCGTGACGCTCGCATCGTTCACGGCCGATTCCTCCGCGGCCAATGTTCCGGGAATCCGCGGCGGGGCGGCCGCGAGTGCCGCCGCACTCGGGACGGGCGGGGAGCGCGCGCGGCAGTTGCTGATCGCAGGCGTTCAGGCCGAGGCACGGCGGCTGGCGAACATCTTCGCCGATCAGGTCAGGACGTTTCTCACGGAGAAGAAGCTGGTTCCGACAGCCAGTTGAGCCGCAGGAACCAGTTCGGCGGCCCCCGTCCGGTTCGATGCAAGCCGCCTGGAATACCCGGCGCGCGTCGGCGCTCAAGCCGATCAACTTCGCATGCGCAGATGCGTCGTTGACGAATCTTCTCGCGAGAGTGGAAGTCTTCCAGCAGCGTCGTGATCAGGCCTCGGCCATCCCTTTCCCCGCCAGTTCGCGCTGTGCCTTCTCGGTCTTGGTCAGCGCCAGCCCCATGCCCTTCAGCACATGCGGCGCCTTGGTGAACTGGATGTCCGCGTACCCGACGACCTCGACCCGATTGCCCCAGGGGTCGAGGAAGTCGAGGAACGGCCCGTCCACCATCTCGGCGCCCGCGGCTTCGGCGAGCGCGCGGACTGCGGCGCGATCGTCGACCACCAGCCCGAAATGGCGGTGGCCGCGCTCGGCACGCACCGGTCCGCGCATCAGGGCGATGAACTGATCGCCGATATCGATGAAGGCGGCGCTCTCGCTTCTACCGCGCAGCGTGAACTCGAAGATCCGGCCGTAGAACGCGAGCGCCGCGTCCACGTCGCCCACTTCCAGCGCGACGTGGTTGATGCCGACGAGTCGCGGCCGGCGCGCTTGAGATTGGTCGTCCATGTCAGTCGCTCCGATTGCTCTCGGGTATCCGGCCCTCCAAATGGTTCCGCATCTCCGCCGTCAACACCACGTGGGCGTGTTCTCGCGCATGACGCCGCGCCTCTCCGCGCGATGCGGGGAGAGGGGGCCGAGAGCAGGGCGCGGGCCGGGCGATATCGCGGCAGCGCGCGCTCACTCCAATAGCGGCTGGGCCAACAGCGGGTGGGCCAGGAGCGGCTGCCCGTAGCGGGTGAGATAGAAGCGGAACGGCCGATCGCGGGTCCCGGTGAACGGCGGCGGGTCCCAGGGCGGCGGCGGCAGGCCGGCGGCGGTGGCGGCCTTCTCGGCTTCGACCATCCGGGCGTGGGCGGCCCAGTCGACGGTGACGACATCGGCCTGCGAGGGCAGCCGCAGCAGGTCGGGGATCTCGCCGACGCCGAGCATGCGGCAGAGCGGACG
>DATAPS010000330.1:0-26007 GCA_036265085.1 Acetobacteraceae bacterium
TGCCAGCGTATCGAGCCCCACCGCATGTGCGCGCTGCCCGCCGCCGGGATAATCCGATAACACGATCGCCAGCCGCCGCTCCTCCCGCGGCGTGCGCCCGAGCCGCACCCACCCCGCCGCGCGGTCCGCTGCGAGCACGATGCCGTCCGGGTCCGGGCGATGGACGACGCGGGCGAATTCGAGTTCCCGCACCGTCTCGTCTTCAGCCTTGAACGAGATCGCCGTCGTCAGCAGCCGCCCGTCCAGTTCCGGCAGCACCACCTGCATGGCCAGATCGCTCTGCGACGCGCCGCGCGACGACTCCGCCCATTCCTCGCGCGTCGATCCGGAAAGCAGGAGTTGCAGAACGGGAACGGCGGCGGCGTCCAGCGGCGAGCCGCGATCGTCTGCACGAGCCGAGAATGCCGTCGCGTTCAGCACAACTGCCGGACGCCAGTCTCGCAGGGATGCGGCGGCAACGTCCTGCGACGTCCCGTCCTTGAGACTCGCGACGAAGATCGCGCGGGGCCGTAGGCCGCGTTCCGCCAGCGCAGCGGCAAGCGCGGCAATCGGTGCAATGTCGCCGGCGAGCAGATGCGAGCGGTACAACACGATACATGCGACGGGGGCATCCGCCGGAAGGTCGAAGTCCGCGAGCGGAAGCTCTCCCGCGAGCGGGACCGGCGCGACCGCCTGCGGAACGTCCGGGATGAGCCCAGCACACGCCGCCGCAAGCCGGAGCGCGTGCCGCGCGTTGGCCGGGCCGCCTTCGCGCAGATAGCCGTCGAACCGGGCGAGCGCGTCTGCGGGCACCGTCGAAAGTGCGGCAAGCTTCCCGTCGTCGCGTCCGTCGCCGGGAACGACCGCGAGCGATATGTTCTCTCGCGTGCAGAGCGCCGAAATCTCCTCTGCCCCGTAGCGCCAATATTCGAGCGCCCCGAGCAGCCGCACGACGACGCAGCGCGCATGCGTGACGACACGGTCGAGATAGAGATCGACCGACATCGGGTGGCGCAGCTTCCCGAGATTTGCGAGGCGCAGGCTCGGACGATCGGCCGCGTCCATCTGTTGCCATGCCGTCGCGATCGCGCCGAGGTCACTGTCCGAGAACGACAGGAACACCAGATCGGCCGGCGTCTGCCCAAGATCGGTCGCGGCCTCGGCGCCGTCGAGCGTGCGCGTCTCAGTCGCGAGCAGATGCACGGGTCAGCCGGCGATCGCGGCGGCGATCGCGGCGCGCGCCAGCCCGGTCTCGCCGATCACGACCAGGGCGCCGCGACGATTCTCGCCGGGCGCCCAGGCGCGGTCGAAATGATGGCGGAAGCGCGCGCCGACGCCCTGCACCGCGAGCCGCATCGGCTTGCCGCGCACAGCGACGAAGCCCTTCATGCGCAGCACGTCATGGGCTTCCGCGACCGATCGGAGCCGCGCGATCAGCGACTCCGCGGAGTCGATTTCCCCAACGGGCACCACGAAGCTCTCGAAATCATCGTGCTCGTGCGCGCCATCCGCCGCGTCGTGATACGACGGCCGCGCGTCCAGATCGCTCTCCGCGGCGGCGCCGAGTCCGAGGAGCACGGCGGGGTCGATGCGACCCTCTTGCGTCGCAACCACTTTCACTGCGCGCGAAATTCGTGCGGCAATGCCGCTGCGGAGTTGCGTGGCGGCAGCGGCGTCGAGCAGGTCGGACTTGTTGAGCACGATCATGTCGGCCGCCTGGATCTGGTCCTCGTAGACCTCGGCGAGCGGGTTGTCGTGATCGACCGACCGGTCTTGCGCGCGCTGGTGCGCGACCGCCTCCGGATCGTCGGCGAACCGCCCCGCGGCAACGGCGGGACCGTCGACGACCGCAATTACGCCGTCGACGGTGACGCGCGCGCGGATCGACGGCCAGTTGAACGCCTTGATCAGCGGCTTCGGCAGCGCGAGCCCGGACGTTTCGATTAGGATGTGCTCTGGCGGCGATGCACGATTCAGCAGCGCTTCCATCGCTGGGAGGAAATCCTCGGCGACCGTGCAGCAGAGGCAGCCGTTCGAGAGCTCCACGATATCGTCGTCGCTGCACCCTTCGATGCCGCAATTGCGCAGCAGCTCACCGTCCACGCCCATCTCGCCGAATTCGTTGACGATGATCGCGAGGCGGCGACCGCCGGCATTGGCGATCAGGTGGCGCATGAGGGTGGTCTTGCCCGCGCCGAGGAAGCCGGTGATGACGGTGGCGGGGATTTTCTCGACGGTGGCAATCATGTCGACTCCGCATCCGGAAAGCCCTCCCCAACCCCCTTCCACAGCGGGAGGGGGAGGGGGAGAGGGGGCGGAACGCGCCCGAGGATCATCCAGCGCAGCGATTCCGGCCGTTTCGAGGGCATGACGGTGCCGGTCTTCGATGCTGCATAGGCGCGCGTGTAGGTCAGCACGTCGTCGGCCAATGCGGGGTCGAGATGCCCGAGCAGATACGTCCATTTCCCCGGCATCGAGATCGCGGCATTGCAGCCGTTCTCGCACGCCGCAAGGCACTCGACGGTCGCAAGATCGACATCACCCGCGCCAAGCGCGGCAACCGCATCGTGCAGCAGCCGTCCGGGCGGCGTCTCGCCGTCTGCAAGTTCCCGTCCGGCTTGGCACGTCACGCAAACATGAAGGCGCGGTCTGGCCATTTCGCTCCGATCCGCCGAGGCACCCCGCCCGGCGTCGCTGGTGAGAACGTGATGGCAGGTCTCCTGACTCGCGGATCGAATGCGGCCCGCCAACCTTCCCGGACCTGCGTCCAGTGGCCTGAGCGACGGGCTGCTCTCCGCCTACAGTTGCGGGGGCAGTCGCGGATTAGGACCTAAGCCCGCACCGCATTCCCTTTTCACCTTCCGTGTGGAAGGACCATCACTCGCACGCTATAGCCGCGCGCCGCGCGCCGTCAAACATGGGGGTTTCCGATTGCCGCATCCTGCCAACCCGCATCTCGCCTTCGTCGTGGGTGGCGCCCGCTCGGGCAAGAGCCGCCATGCAGAGGCGCTCGTCGCCACGCATCCGGCCCCGTGGCTGTATCTCGCGACCGCGGAAATCCGCGATGACGAAATGCGGGCCCGCATCGACGAACACCGCCGGCGGCGCGGCTCGGGTTGGCGCATATGCGAGGTGCCGCTGCGCCTCGGCGCGACGCTCGCGGCGGAAACCGGGCCGGCGCTGGTGGATTGCCTGACATTGTGGCTCACGAACGTGATGCTCGGCGAACATGATGTCGGCCTCGCGTGCGACGAGCTCGTTGACGTGCTCTCAGCGCGGACTGCGCCGACCGTGGTGGTGTCGAATGAAGTCGGCCTCGGCATCGTCCCGGACAACGCGCTCGCGCGCCGTTTCCGCGATGCGGCTGGCGTGCTGCATCAGCGGGTGGCGGCGATTTCCGGAAGCGTGGTGTTCATGGTGGCGGGGCTGCCGATGGTTGTGAAATGAGCGACGAGGATGTGCGTCACCGCGAGAAGATGGCGAAGCGCAAGGCGGTGCAGGACGCCGAGGTCGCGAGCAAGACGATCGAGAAAGGCCTGCTGATCGTCCATACCGGGCCGGGCAAGGGGAAATCGACGGCGGCGTTCGGGCTGCTGCTGCGCATGGTTGGGCACAACCGGCGCTGCGGGGTCGTGCAGTTCATCAAGGGCGCGTGGTCGACCGGCGAGCGGACTGTGCTCGAGCGGTTCGGCGATCTCGTCCAGTGGTACAGCATGGGCGAGGGCTTCACCTGGGAGACGCAGGACCGCGCGCGCGACGTGACGGCGGCGCGGGCCGCGTGGGCGAAAGCGTGCGCGCTGATGGCGCAGGAGGATCTCGCGCTGCTCGTGCTCGACGAGATCAACATCGCGCTGCGCTACGACTATCTGCCGGAGGACGAGGTGGTCGCGGCGCTGCGGGCGCGGCGCCCGTCGCTGCATGTCGTCGCAACCGGGCGCAACGCGCGGCCCTCACTGATCGAGGCGGCGGATCTCGTCACCGAGATGACGGCCGTGAAGCATCATTTCGCGGCGGGCGTGAAGGCGCAGGAGGGCATCGAGTTCTGATGCCCGCGCGCGCGATCATGCTGCAGGGCACGGGATCGAGCGTGGGGAAGTCGCTGCTGGTTGCCGGGCTGTGCCGGACGCTGCACCGGCGGGGGATGTCGGTGCGACCGTTCAAGCCGCAGAACATGTCGAACAACGCCGCGGTGACGGCGGACGGCGGCGAGATCGGACGCGCGCAGGCGCTCCAGGCGCGGGCGGCGGGCGTCGCGCCGAGCGTCGACATGAACCCGGTGCTGCTGAAGCCGCAGAGCGAGATCGGCGCGCAGGTGGTGGTGCAGGGGCGCGTGATCGGGTCGGCGAAGGCGCGCGAATATCAAGCGATGAAGCCGTCGCTGATGGCGCCGGTATTGGAGAGTTTCGCCCGATTGCGGGAGGCGGCGGAGATCGTCGTCGTCGAGGGCGCGGGGAGCGCGTCGGAGGTCAATCTGCGCGCGGGCGATATCGCCAACATGGGGTTCGCGCGGGCGAGCGGGACGCCGGTGATCGTCGTGGGCGACATCGACCGCGGCGGGGTGATCGCGAGCCTCGTCGGAACGCGCGCGGTGCTGGCGGCCGAGGACGCGGCTGTCGTGCGCGGCTTCATCGTCAACCGGATGCGCGGCGATCCGTCGCTGTTCGCGGACGGGATGGCGCTCATCGCCGCGCGTACGGGGTGGGAGGATTGCGGGCTGGTGCCGTTCTTCCCCGCAGCGGCGCTTCTGCCGGCGGAGGATGCGGCGGATCTCGGCGGCGGCGTGCGGCGGGACGACGCGCGGGTGCGGATCGCGGTGCCGGTGCTGCCCTGCATCGCCAATTTCGACGATCTAGATCCGCTGGCGGCGGAGCCGGATGTCGATCTGCTGATGCTGCGACCGGGGACGCCGCTGCCGGCGCCCTGCGATCTGGTGATTCTGCCGGGATCGAAGGCGACGATCGCCGATCTCGCTTCGTTCCGGGCGGCGGGATGGGACATCGACCTCGCCGCGCACGTCCGGCGCGGTGGGCGAGTGCTTGGCTTGTGCGGCGGGTATCAGATGCTCGGGCGTTGGATCGCCGATCCGGCGGGGGTCGAGGGGCCGCCGGGGCGCGTGGCGGGGTTGGGACTGCTCGACGTGGACACGGTGATCGAGGGGGACAAGCACCTCACCCCGGTGCGCGGGCGGACGGTCGCGGACGGGGCGGAGATCGCGGGGTACGAGATGCATATCGGCCGCACGACCGGACCGGCGACCGCGAAGCCTCTGATCCGGTTCGACAATGGGCGGCTGGACGGCGCGGTGTCTGGGGACGGGCAGGTGGCTGGGACGTATGTGCACGGGGTGTTCGCCGAGGGGGTTCAGCGCGCGAAGTGGCTGGGCGGTTCTTCCGTCGATTACGCGGCGGGGGTGGAGGCGGCGCTCGATGCGCTGGCGGCGCATGTCGAGGCGCATGTGCGGGTGGATCGGCTGCTCAGCCTAGCGCGATAGCGAGACCGAGGATCATGGCGCCCTGCAGCAGGCAGGCGCGGCGGTAGATGGCGAGGGCGCGGCGGATGTCGGCGGCAGCGGCCTCGGCGCGGCCGTCCCCCATCCAGGAATCATCGACGCGGGTCGTGCCGTAGACGCGCGGACCGGCGAGACGCAGGCCGAGCGCGCCGGCCATCGCCGCCTCCGGCCAGCCGGCATTGGGGGAGCGGTGATGGGGGGCGTCGCGGAGAGTGGACCGCAATGCATCACGTCGGTTCGGCTGTACGAGGATCAGGAACAGCGCGGCGAGGCGGGAGGCGGGGAGGTTGACGAGGTCGTCCAGCCGCGCCGCCGCCCAGCCGAAGGCGGCGTGGCGGGGGCTGCGGTGGCCGATCATGCTGTCAGCGGTGTTGATCGCCTTGTAGGCCGCGATGCCGGGCAGCCCGAGCAGCGCGCACCAGAGCGCGGGGGCGACGACACCGTCGGAGAAATTCTCGGCGAGGCTTTCGATCGCGGCGCGGGCGACGCCGGCTTCGTCGAGGGTGAGCGGGTTGCGCCCGACGATGCTCGCGACCGCTCGCCGGCCGCCGTCCAGGCCGTCGCGCTCCAGGCCGTCGGCGACGGCGGCGACGTGCTGCCACAGGCTGCGCTGGGCGAGCAGCGTCGCGGCGCCGATCGCGATCGCAGCCGGGCCGAGGGTGTGCTGGAGCAACCAGGCCGGGAGGGCGGCGGCCGCGATGATCAGGACGAGGGCGAGGACGCCGTTGATCCGGCGCTGCCGGCTCGGCAGGGTGTCGCGATTGAGCGAGCGGTCGAGCGCCGCGATGAGCGCGCCGATCCAGACGACGGGGTGTCGGATCGCGCGGTAGAGCGTGTCGGGGTAGCCGAACGCCGCTTCGAGCGCGAGCGCGGCGGCGAGGGCCGGGAGCGTGTGAGGCGGCATGGATGACCGGCTGTATCACGGGGGGCGGCTGGCGGCAGCGCGGCGGCGCTACCCCGAGGCCGCCGAGCCGTTCGTCGATCTCTCCACCGGGATCAATCCAGTTCCCTACCCGCTCCCATCGCTCCCCAAGGCCGCTTATGCGCGACTGCCGGAGCCGGAGGATGAGGCGGCGCTGCAGGCGGCGGCGGCAGGGGCGTATGACGTCTCGGATCCGGCGATGGCGGCGGCGGCTCCGGGGACGCAGATCCTGATCGGACTGCTGCCGCTGCTGTTCCCGAGCCGGCGGGTGGGTGTGCTGGCGCCGACGTATACCGAGCATGCGGCGTGCTGGCGGGCGGCCGGGGCGGAGGTGCGGGAGGCCCGCGACCTCGCGGACCTCGCCGGGACGGATGCCGCGGTCGTTTGCGTGCCGAACAATCCGGATGGGCGGCGGCCCGAACTTGGCGCGCTTCGCGAGGTGGCGGATCGCGTGTCGCTGCTGGTCGTCGATGCGGCGTTTGCGGATCTGGAGGATGGGCCGGACGCGACGGGCCTGCTGCCGCATCCGGCGGTCGTGGTGCTGCGGTCGTTCGGGAAGACGTACGGGCTCGCGGGCCTGCGGCTCGGCTTCGCGCTCGCGGCGCCAGCGCGCGCCGAAGCGATCCGGGCGGCGCTCGGGCCGTGGGCGGTGTCGGGGCCGGCGATCGCGATCGGCCGGGCGGCGCTCGGGGACGCGGCGTGGCGGGCGGCGGCGCGCGGGCGGCTTGCAGAAGATGTGGCGCGGCTCGACGGGATTTTGACGCAAGCGGGGATGGCGATCGTCGGGGGGACGCGGCTGTTTCGGCTGGCGGCGGCCGACGATGCGCAGGCGCGATACGAGCGGCTCGCGCGGGCCGGCATTCTGGTGCGGCGGTTCGATGACCATCCGGCTTGGCTGCGCTTCGGCGTTCCCGGCGAGGCGAGCGTCTGGCAACGGTTGGCCGCGGCCCTGCTTGCGTGACAGTGTTGCGCTGTTCTTCCGGAGTTGCCGCCATGCTCACGCGCCGTCACCTGCTCGCCGTGTCCGCGGCGGCCCCTGCCCTGCACCTCAGCCCGGGCCGCGCGGACACGCCGCGCGACGCGATCGTGATGGGCTCGCAGATCGACGACATCATCAGCCTCGACCCGCATGAGAGCTTCGAGTTCTCCGGCAACGAGTTGAGCGGGCAGTGCTACCAGAAGCTCGTCATCCCCGACCTCGCCGAGAACAACCAGATCGTCGGGCAGCTCGCGGAGAGCTGGAGCGTTTCGCCCGACGGCCTCGTCTTCACGTTCCACCTGAGGCCCGATGCGGTGTTCTCGTCCGGCAATCCGGTGACGGCGGCGGATGCAGTGTTCTCGCTCACCCGCGCGGTGACGATGAACAAGACGCCGGCGTTCATCATCCGGCAGTTCGGTTTCGACGAAGGCAACGTCGCGAAGCTGGTGCAGGAGACCGGCGCGAAGTCGTTCACCCTCACGCTCCCGAAGCCCGCGGCGACGACCTTCTTCCTCAACTGCCTCTCCGCGAATGTCGGCTCGATCGTCGACAAGACCGAGGTGCTCAAGCACGAGGCGAACGGCGATCTCGGCAACGCCTGGCTGAAATCGTCGGGCAGCGCGGGTTCGGGCGCGTTCACCTTGCAGGCGTGGCGGGCCAACGACGTGGTGATCCTCAATGCCAATCCGCGCTTCGCGCCGCAGCCGTCGTTCCGGCGTTTCATCGCCCGGCACGTTCCCGACGCGGGATTGCAATTCCTGCAGCTGCAGCGCGGCGATCTGGACATTGTGCGCAACCTGACGCCGGAACAAATACGGCAGGCGCTGGCCGACCCGAAATTCCGCGTCGTCACCGCCAACCGCGCGCAGCTCCTCTATCTCAACATGAACACGGCCTATGCCCCGCTCGCAAAGCCGGAAGTGTGGCAGGCGATCAAATGGGCGCTCGACTACGAGGGCATCCAAAAAAGCCTGGTGCCGCAGGCCTACAATGTCTGGCAGGCCTTTTTGCCGCGCGGCATTCCCGGTGCGATCGAGGACATGCCGTTCCGCAAGGACGACGCCCGCGCCCGCGCGCTGCTTGCGCAGGCCGGCTATCCCGACGGGTTCGAGGTCACGTTCGACCACCCCGCCACCAACCCGATCGCCGACATCGCACAGGCGGTGCAGCAGAACGTCGCCTCTGTCGGGATCAAGATGACGCTGCTGCGCGGCGACTCGCGGCAGGTCACGACCAAGGTGCGGGCGCGGCATCATCAGATCGCGACGGGGCAATGGGGGTCCGATTATTTCGACCCGAATTCGAACGCGCAGTGGTTCTGCGAGAACATCGACAACAGCGACGCGAGCCCTCTGCACAGCGGCGCATGGATCGCGAATTGGCAGGACAAGAGCGCTACCGACCGCGCGATCGCGGCGGCGAGCGAAACCGACGCGGAGAAGCGGATGGCCATCTATGCGCAGCTGCAGCGCGACCTCCAGGCGCGCAGCCCGTACGCGATGATGCTTCAGGCGGTCGCGATCGCGACGACGCGGGCGGAGGTGAGCGGGCTGACGCTGGGCGCGGTGTCCGATCGCACGAACTACGCGAAGATGGTGAAGGCGTAAGATACGATTACGGAACGATTTGGAGATACGGATCCCCGCCCCGTCTAGCCGCGATTTTTTGGGGAAGCGATCGGCACGGAGATGCTCTCCGACAGCCGCATCATGAGCTGTCCGCCGCGCGTGCGGAATGTCGGCAGCGGCGGCGCGGCGCCGTCCGGGGCGGCGGGCGGGCGAACAGCTTTGGCGGGGCGCGCCGCACGCGACCGCCGCGGGCGCGCGGGCGGCGGCGGGATCAGCCCGGGCGGGGGGCGGGTCCCCGTCAGCCGGAACAGCGGACGCAGGATCCGGCCGAGCTGCGGCGCCGCGGCCAGCAACGCCTGCATCTCAGGCTCCGCCAGCAAGCGCATCGCCATGTCGCCGACGTACGCGGCGTACCCCGGCACCTGACCGTTCAGCCAGGCGAACCCGCCGGGTAGGCGCTCATAGGGGGGGGGCGCGGCGGCGCCGCTGCGGATGTACCCGTGGCCGCGGGGTCCGGACGCGGCGCGCGCGGACGCGGCGGCCGCAGCGTGCCGGCCTGGAATCGCGCCGCAGTGGACGCGAAGATCCGCGCCATCCGGCTGAGCCGACGGTCGATCAGCAGCATCAGTGGCGGCGCGATCAAACCGACCCGGCTGCCCATCGCAGAGCGCAGATACAGCATCAGCCAGCCGAACTTCCCGAACGGGTCGGATGGGCAGGCCGGGAGACAGTAGAACCACGCGGTGTTCACGGGCGAAACATATGCCCGGCGGGGCGGAGGGGCGGAATCCGGACTTACACGTAAGGACGCTTCGGCTCGATTCGCCGTCCGACGATCATGCATTGCTGTCCGGAAACGACGCTCAGCTCCTGGTCCGGCTTTTCGAGGAATCGCCGCGAGCGGCCTCGTCCCGCGAAGGCGCGCGCACCGCCGCTGCAGATCGCGGTTTCTTCCAACGACGTGTCCAAACCGGCACGAAATCATGGTCGCACGCAGCCTGTTCCGAGCCATCCTGGGTGCCATCGCAGCGCTCCGCTATCCGCCATCGGTTCGCCCCTTTCGAATACGGCTGAACCACGATCCGCTTTTTCCTGCTCCGGGCGATGAAAATGCTCGGAATCGGCATGATCCTTGACCCGGTACGAGCCCCGGTGCGAGCCTTCCCTCGCCAACGAAAAACAAAAGGGGAGATGACATGCCGCGAACAGGTTACAGGCTCATTGCGACCGGCGCGCTCGTGCTCGGCCTCGGTTTCGTCACAGCGCCCTCGCGCGCGCAGGGCGTGGTGAAAATCGCCGCTGGCGCCCCGCTCACCGGCCAGATAGCCAAACAGGGCCAGGAGGTGGCGAACGCGGTCAAGCTCGCCGTCGAAGACTGGAACAAGAAAGGAGGCGTGCTCGGCAAGAAGATCGAGGTTGTTGACGCTGACGATCAGGGCAATCCACAGGTCGGCGTGGCGGCCGCCGAGAAGGTGGCGGCCGATCCGGCGGTAATGGGGACCGTCTGGGGCATCACCTCGGTGACCTGCATTCCGGCGTCCGAGGTGCTCGAACGCTCCAGCATCGTGCTGGTCACGCCGGGTTGTACCAATCCGAAGGTGACCGACCGGGGGCTCAAGAATGTCGAGCGGATCTGCGCCCGCGACGATCTCCAGGGCCCAGCCGGCCTCTATTACATGGTCAAGACGCTGGGCATGAAAAAGGTCGCCGTGTTCGACGATGGCACGACCGGCCCACGCGGCGTCGCCGATGCGGTGGAGGCCGAGGGCAAGAAGCTCGGCGTCACCATCCTTCGCTACGTCATCCGCTCGGGCGACAAGGATTTCCGTTCCGTTCTCGGCACGATTCCGAAGGATGTCGACGGCATCTACGCCGGCATCTGGGCACCCGACGCGGCGCTGATCGCCAAGCAGCTTGCCGATGTCGGGCTGAATGTACGCATGGTCGGCCCTGACGGCATGTTCGAGCCGGTCGACTACATCCAGGCTTCGGCTGGCGCGGCGGAAGGCAACTACGTCACGTTCCTGGTGCCGGACGTGAAGAAGATTCCGGCGGCGCAGGACTTCCTCAAGGAGTTCGAGGCCAAGTACGGAACGCTCAGCTCCTATGGGCCGCTGGCGTACGAGAGTACCAACATCGTGCTGACCGCGATCCAGAAGGTCGGCAAGCTCGATCGCGCCGCGGTCGCGGCCGCCGTGCGCGCCACCAGCGGCTATCAGGGCATCCTGGGCTTCCCCATCACCTTCGACGAGAAGGGCGATGTGAAGGGCGCGCAGGTCTATATCTACCAGGTGAAGGGCGACCACTTCGAGCAGCTGGGCGCGGTGACGCTTCCAGACTGATCCGGACTGACGATCCGGCCGCAGAGTTGTGACGCTGCTCTTGCAGGTGCGCAGGCTGTCGAAGGATTTCGGCGGCCTGCACGCCTTGCGGGGTCTCGACCTCGACGTCGAGGATGGCGAGATTGTCGGCGTTATCGGCCCCAATGGCTCCGGCAAGACCACGCTGTACAATGTCATCAGCGGCATCTTCCGCGCTTCGTCGGGCTCGGTGCGGCTTTCGGAGCGGCATGAACTGACGCGCCTGCCGCCGCATCGCGTCACCGCGCTCGGGGTTGCACGCACCTTCCAGAACCAGCGCCTGTTCAACCAGATGAGCGTGCTGCAGAACGTGATGGTTGGCATGTACTGCCGCACGCGCTCGGGGTTGGTGCGCGTCGTGCTCGGGACGCCCGGCTCGCGCAACGAACAACGCGCGGCGGCGGCGCGCGCGGTCGAGTTGCTCGGCATCTTCGGCACGCGGCTGACGCCCCGCCGCGACGAGGCGGCATTCTCGCTTTCGTACGCGAATCGCCGGCGGCTGGAGATTGCGCGCGCGCTCGCGACCGAGCCCAGGCTGCTGCTGCTGGACGAGCCCGCTGCGGGCATGAACCCCACGGAAACGCAGGAGTTGATGGCGGACATTGTGAAGATCCGCGACCGCGGCGTGACGATCGTCGTCATCGAGCACGACATGCGCCTGGTGCGAGGCATCTGCTCGCGGGTAGTAGCGCTCGATCACGGGGTGAAACTGATCGAAGGTGATTTCGACACGGTGCGGAATCATCCGGCCGTGCTCGAAGCGTATCTCGGCCATCGCGCCGGCGAGCGCGTGGCGGCCGCCCATGCCTGACGTGTCGGCGAGTGCGCCCGCGGGGCCGCTGCTGCGGCTGGAGAACGTTGAGGCGTGGTACGGCCCGATTCCGGCCCTGCGCGGCGTTTCCATCGAGGTCGGGCGCGGCGAGGTGGTGTGTCTGCTGGGCGGCAACGCGTCCGGCAAATCGACGACGATGAAGACGATCCTCGGCCTCGTGCGCCCGCGCTCCGGCAGCGTGACGTTCGCCGGCGAAACGCTGAACGGTCTGGGGACGCAGGCGATCGTCGCCAAGGGTATCTCGCTCGTTCCCGAGGCGCGGCGTCTGTTCGGGCGCATGACTGTCTGGGAAAACCTGATGATGGGCGCCTTCACGCGGCGCGCCGAGCCGCCGGGTGAGCTGGCCGAGGATCTCGACCGCGTCTACGCGCTGTTTCCGCGTCTGAAGGAACGGCAGACGCAATACGGCGGCACACTCTCCGGCGGCGAGCAGCAGATGGTGGCGATCGCGCGGGCGCTGATGGCGCGGCCACGCCTGTTGCTGATGGATGAACCGTCGATGGGGCTGGCGCCGGTGTTTGTCGATCAGGTGTTCGACATCATCAGGGCGATCAATCGGCAGGGCACCACTATTTTAGTGGTCGAACAGAACGCCGCGGTTGCGCTTTCGATCGCGGACCGCGGCTACGTGCTGCAGAACGGACGTATCGCCGTCGCCGACAGCGCCGCCGCGCTGCTGGGCGCCGATGCCGTGCGGCGCGCTTATCTGGGCGAGGTCTGAATGCTCGACTTCCACCAGCTTGTGCAAATCCTGCCGCAGCAGCTCGTGTTCGGCATTACGCTCGGCATGATCTACGGGCTGATCGCGCTCGGCTACACAATGGTCTACGGCGTGCTGTTCATGATCAATTTCGCCCATGGCGACGTGTTCATGATCGGCGCCTACATGGGCTGGGCGGTGCTGGTGGCGATCACGAACGAGCAGATCGTGCCGCTCAATCCGATCTTCGTGCTGCCGCTGATGCTGGTGCCGGCCATGTTGTTCACCGGCGCGATCGGGCTCGGGCTGGAGCGGTTCGCGTACCGGCCGCTGTATCTCAAGGGCGCGACGCGGCTGGGCCCGCTGATCAGCGCGGTCGGCGCTTCGATCTTCCTGCAGAATACGGTGATGCTGAGTCAGGGCGCACGGATGAAGGTGCTGATGACGTATCGGCTGTTCCCCCGGGTCTGGCGGTTCGACCTGTTCGGCGTGAATATTTCTTACCTCGTGGTCGTGATTGCCGTCGTCAGCGGCGCGATGATGTGGGGCCTCTACATCCTGGTGCAGAAGACGACGCTCGGCCGCTCCATTCGCGCGGTGGCGGAGGACCGCGAGATCGCGGCGGTGATGGGGGTGGATGTCTGGGGCGTGGTTTCGACGACGTTCCTGATCGGCTCGGCGCTCGGCGGCGCCGCCGGCGTGCTGGTGGGGCTCTATTACACGCAGATCGATTTCCTGATGGGCTACTCGGCGGGACTGAAGGCGTTCACCGCCGCGGTGCTCGGTGGCATCGGCAACATCCGCGGCGCCATGCTCGGCGGTGTGTTGTTGGGAATCATCGAAAGCCTGGCGAGCACGTTCATCAATCCCGCGTTCAAGGACGCGATTTCGTTCGGTGTGCTGATCCTGGTGCTGGTGTTCCGTCCGGGGGGAATTCTGGGTGAGTCGCTTCCGGAGTGGAGGCGTGTGTAAGCAGGAAAGAAGATGCACCGCGGAGACAGAGTGAGGAAAAAAAGAGTCGTCATTCCGGCGCAAGCCGGATTCCGGGCGCCGCTGTGCGCGTGGTGTTGGGCAAGTTCCGCGGGCGGTGATGCGGCACGACTGGATTCCGGCTTGCGCCGGAATGACGATTCAACACGATGACGGATTTGCGCCGGTTCGCGAATCCCGCACTCGTGCTCATCGCCCTCGCGCTCCCGTTGGCGGCACCGAACGAATACGTCATGGGTGTGATCGCGCGGATCTGCCTCTATTCCATCCTGGCACTCGGGCTGAACATCGTGGTCGGGTTCGCGGGCCTCTTGGACCTTGGCTACGTCGCCTTCTTCGGCATCGGTTCGTACACATACGCGTTCCTCGCCTCACCGCACTTCGGCATCCATCTGCCGTTCCTGGTGGCGCTGCCGATTGTGGTAGTGACCGCGGCGATCTTCGGCGTGCTGATTGGAGCGCCGACGCTCAGGTTGCGCGGCGACTATCTCGCCATCGTCACGCTCGGCTTCGGCGAGATTACCTATATCCTGCTGATCAATCTCGACCGCCCGATCAACATCACCGGCGGACCCTCGGGCATCATTTCCATCGATGCGCCCTCGTTCTTCGGTTACACGATCAGCGGCAACACGCAATACTACTACCTGTTCGTGGTGCTGATGGGCGCAACACTGTTGGCCTCGCGCCGGCTCCGTGACTCGCGCGTCGGCTGGGCATGGCAGGCGATCCGCGAGGACGAACTGGCGGCGCAGGTCATGGGGGTGAACACCGTGCGGGCGAAGCTGCAAGCGTTCGCCACCGGCGCCGCCATTGCCGGCATCGGCGGCAGCCTGCTTGCATCCTGGCAGCGTTCGGTATTCCCCGACAACTTCCTGTTCACGGAATCCGTCAACATCCTCGCCATGGTCATCCTGGGCGGGGTCGGCAACTTGCTGGGTGTGATTCTCGGCGCCACCGTCATCGTGGCCGCGCCGGAAGTGTTTCGGGACTTCGTCCTCTACCGCCTATTTGCGTTCGGCATCCTTCTGATGGTTCTCATGATCTTCCGCCCAAACGGTTTGCTGGCGTTCACACCGAAACGCCCGCATCGCATCGCCGAGGAAGCGACCGCGTCGGCCGGGGGCGCATCCGGGGATTCCTGACCCGCGCCAGGCGGGCGGTGACTCGGCACGTATCGATGGCCCGATTCCCGATTTCCCGAATCCCGTTTAGCGTTTGGCCCCGATTGGGGTCCGCTTCCGCCACGATCTGGCTGAACCCGAATGGCCGGAAGGCGGGTCGATGCATAACGAATGGCGGCTTTCGACAGCCTCGGTCTCCAAAGCCGCCGTTCCACTCCCGTGAAGAGTTCCGGACGCCGCTTGGCGTACGAAACTCTTCACGGGAGCGGTTGGGCTGGCTTCAGGCGCCCGAACGCGATCGCGTCCGCATGCTTCAGCCTGATCGTCTCGTCCGCGCGGTCCGGCGTATAGGCCGCTGCCGAACGGACATGGCCGGTCTTCCCTCCGCGATGCTAGGAGATCGTGATCGTGCCCATGTCGATGCTGACCAGCAGAGGCTCCCAGACTGGCTGGTAGTCGCCCTCGTAGGCGTAGACACGGCGCTTTGTCGGGATGATGATCCCGTCCACGTCGCGATACGCCGTGGCGTAGTTCAGCCCGGTGGCGCCGCCGAGTATGTCCACCGTGTAGTCATGCCGCCGGAGCAGGCCGTCCGGCCCGAAGCAGGAGATCTGGGTTCGCGTGTGGCTCCTCACATCGTCGGGGAAGGTGACCTGCAGTCGACGCCAAGTTTCGCCGTCGACCTCGATCGGCGAGATCTCCTGCGCTGCGAAGCCGTCGCTGGCGTAAAGGAACGGCGCGTTGAGATAGGTCCAGAGCGCCTCGCCCGCGAAATAGACGACGTGGATGTCGTCCCACGCCGTCTCCCGCTGATGTCCGACGAAGGATGTCTCCGGATCGTCGCGCGCGGCGATGAGCGTCCCGTCCTCGCGTTCGATCACGATGCGGGAAGGTGTGAAGATCGCGCGCCGGTTCCGGCCCGTGCGGGAGGTGCGACGAGACCAGGAGCGCCTAACTGACGATCCGGAGCACCTGTCTGTCCTGCGCGACGATCGTGTCGATGGAGTCGGCGACGGCATCCCGATCATCCGCCGCTCGCAATAACCGCCCATGCATCGCATCGAACCGCCCCGCCGCGACATCCACCGCGAGCGCCGCCGCCCGCGTCGGCGACAGATTGGCACCAGCGGCGAATCGGTCCTTGATGCGCGACAGCCAGCGTTGGCCGACATCGCTCTGCAACTGATACTCGGTCATCGCGGTGCGTACGAGGCCCGGATCCATTGCGAAGACCAGCACGCCCGTATCCGCGAGTTCCGCGTCGATGCTCTCGCTGAATCGCGCAAGCCCCACTTTGCTGATCGCGTATCCCGTGCCGTGCGGGAAGGCGATCGCCGTGCCGCCGCCCACCATGTTGACGATGCGGCCGCGCCTGCGTGCGCGCATCGCCGGCACGATCGCGCGGCAGGCGTTGAACGTGCCGCGGACGTTCGTCTCGACATCGCGCCACCACGTCGCCGGATCGACCTCCCAGATCGGGCCGATGCCGGTGAACGTACCCGCGTTGTTCATCAGGAAGTCGACCGGGCCGAGCGTGTCGGCGATGCGGGCGAAGCTGTCCGCGACGGCGGCGGCGTCAAGCAGGTCGAGCGGCTCCGCAGCCGCGCGGCCGCCCCCCGCCGCGATCTCGCCGGCGACCGCCTCGATTTCGGCTGACGTGCGCGCGACCAGCGCCACCGCCGCTCCCTCGCGTCCGAGCGCGAGCGCGATCTCGCGCCCGATGCCGCGGCCGCCGCCGGTCACGATGGCGACTTGTCCGTCGAGTCGTCCTGCCATGCTTCGATCTCCCCTGCCCAAACGCGAAACGGCCGCTACGATCGCGTCCGCCCAAACTACAAGGACGTCCGGGAATGCAATACGCTCCATCGGCCACCCCGCTCCTGCTCCGTGGCGTGGTGCCGATCGGCTTCGGGTCCGATGTCGCGCAGACGCGCCACGACGTCCTGATCGGCGCGGACGGCAAGATCGCCGGCGCGGGCCGCATGATCGCGGCCCCCGGCGACGCACGCGTGCACGAGGCGAACGGCGCCTATGTCTCGCCCGGCTGGGTCGATTTGCACGCGCATGTCTATTACGGCGGCACCGCCGGCTCGATACGGCCGAACGAGTGCGGCGCGGCGCGGGGCGTCTCCACCATCGTCGATGCGGGATCGTCGGGCGAATCGAATTTCCGGGGATTTCGCGAATACGTCATCGAGCCGGCGCGCGAGCGGGTGCTGGCGTTCCTCAACATCGGCTCGATCGGCCTCGTTGCGAGCAACCGGGTCAGCGAGCTGATCGACATCCGCTCGATCGACATCGATCGCACCATCGCCTGCGTGGAGGCGAACCGCGACATCATCATCGGCATCAAGGTGCGCGCGAGCCACGTGATCCTCGGCGGCTGGGGCATCACGCCGGTGAAGGTGGCGAAGAAAGTCGCGAAGATCCTGAAACTGCCGCTGATGGTGCATGTCGGCGAGCCGCCGCCGCTCTACGACGAGGTGCTGGAGATTCTCGGCCCGGGCGACGTCGTCACGCATTGCTTCAACGGCAAGAAGGGCGGCTCGATCGCCGAGGACGAGGATCTGTTCCGCCTCGCCGAACGCTGCGCGGCCGACGGCATCCGGCTCGATATCGGCCACGGCAACGCCTCGTTCTCGTTCCGCGTCGGCGAGGTCGCGATCAAGCGTGGGCTGCTGCCGTTCTCGATCTCGACGGACCTGCACCAGCGGTCGCTGAACGGGCCGGTGTGGGACATGTCGACGACGATGTCGAAGGTGATGGCGCTGGGGATGGACCTGCCGGAGGTGATCCGCGCGTCCACGGTCGCGCCGATGTCGGTGGTCGGGTTGCCGACGGAGAAGCTGCTGTCGCCGGGCACGCGCGCCGAACTGACGGTGTTCGACGTGGTGGACGCCGAGATGTCGGTGATCGATTCGATGCGCGAGCCGGTGCGGATGACGAAGATGATCGAACCGCGCGCGACGATTCTCGGCGCGGAGTTCGTCGAGGCCGCGCGCCACATGGCACCGCCGCGGCCGGCGTGTCCGCATTGCGGGCAGCTGATGCCGGTCGCGGGCTGACGGGGGATAGAGCATGGACAAGCCGGTCGACATCCGCGCGCAGCTCGGGCTGCGGCCGATCATCAACGTCTCCGGCACGATGACGGCGCTCGGCGCGTCGATAGTGGTGCCGGAGGCGGTGGAGGCGGTCGCGGCGGTGCTGCCGCAATTCGTCGAGATCAACGCGCTGCACCGCCGCGCGAGCCAGACGATCGCGCGGCTCTGCGGGACCGAGGCGGGGTTCGTCACGGCGTCCGCCGCGGCGGGGATGACGGTGGCCGTGGCGGGCGCGATGACCGGGGCGGATCTCGCCGCGGTCGAGCGGCTGCCGGACGCGAGCGGGTTGCGCAACGAGGTGCCGATCCAGATGGGCCACATGGTCGGCTACGGCGCGCCGGTGGAGCAGGCGATCCGGCTCGCGGGCGCGAAGGTGGTGCCGGTGGGTCAGGCGACCGACGCGCGGCCGTATCAGCTCGCGGCGGCGCTCGGCGCGAACACCGCGGCGGTGATGTTCGTGGTGTCGCACCACACGGTGCAATACGGGCAGCTGCCGCTGGAGGATGTCGTCGAGATCGCGCATGCCGCGGAGGTGCCGGTGATCGTGGACGGCGCGTCGGAATACGATTTGCGCGGGTTTCTCGCGCGCGGGGCGGATGTGGCGATCTACAGCGCCCACAAGTTCCTGGGCGGCCCGACGGCGGGAATCGTCGCCGGCCGCAAGAATCTCGTCCGCGCGGCGTTCCTGCAGAACATGGGCATCGGGCGCGGCATGAAGGTCGGCAAGGAGGGCGTGGTCGGCACGATCGCCGCGCTGGAGGCGTGGGAGCGGCGCGACCATGCGGCGGTGCGGGCGCGGGAAACCGCGGCATTGCGGCTATGGCACGACCGGTTCGGTCGGCAGGCCGGCATCCGCCCGGTGATCGTGCCCGATCCGACCGACAATCCGCTCGACCGGCTCGAGGTCCATGTCGATGCGGAAGCGGCGCGCATCACGGCGTGGGATCTGGCGGATGCGCTGGCCGCGGGCGACCCGCCGGTGATCGTGCGCGACCACGAGATCGAGCTCGGATATTTCCTGCTCGATCCCTGCAACCTGCATCCGGGCGAGGCGGAGGTCGTCGCCGACCGCATGGAGGCGGAGCTGGAGCGGGCACGGGGGGCGAACGCGCTGAAGGGCACGCGCGCCGTGGACAGGCGCCGGCGGCGGTTCGAATCGGTGTTGCGCTGGCCGGACTAGTTCGCAACCCGCGCACGCGCGCGGCGCTTTGTGGTGATGTGCGCCATAAGATAATCCCGTGAACGAGACGCTCGCACCGCTTGCAGACGCCCCATCGCAGCCCGAGCAGCGGCCGATCGCCGTCGTTCTCAACGGCGCGGCGGGGGCGCTGCTGAGCCGGGCGGACGCGCTGGAGCACGTCACCGACAGCTTCGCGCGCGCGGGCTTGGCGCCCGAGTTCGTCCCGCTCGATGCGGGCACTCTGCCGCAGCGGATGACCCTCGCCCGGCGGATGGACCCGTGCGCGGTGGTCGTCGCGGGCGGCGACGGCACGATTGCGTGCGCGGCGCAGGCTCTTGCGGGCACCGAGACGCCGCTCGGCATCCTGCCTTACGGGACGATGAATTTTCTGGCGAAAGATCTCGGGATTCCGGTCGATGCGCCGGACGCGGCGGCCCGGATCGTGGCCGAGGGCCGTGTCCGCGAGATCGATGTCGGCGAGGTGAACGGCCGCGTCTTCTTGTGCGCCTCCATGCTCGGCCTGCCCGCGCGCATTGGGCGGTTCCGGGAGAAGGAGCGTGCCCGCACCAAGGGTCTGCGGCTTTGGACGCGGGTTTGCATCGCGACGCTGCGGTTCATGCGCCGGACTTTGCCAGGTCAGTTCGTCATCGAGGCCGACGACGGCGCCCACCTCGTCGGCGCGTCCGCGATCACCGTCAGCGTCAATCCGGTCGATGAACCGGGGCGCCGGGCGCTCGGCCGGAGCTGCCTCGCGGACGGGGAGCTCGTGGTTTATGTGGTTGATCGGCTGAAGGTGGTGGATGCGGCCCGGCTCGCGGCGTCGTATCTGCGCGGGACATGGCGGAGCACCCCGATCCTGCACGAGTTCCGCGCCAAGACGCTGACCCTGCGCACCGGCCGGCCGATGCTGCGCGTGATGAACGACGGCGAGAACACGCTGCTCAAGCCGCCGCTGACCTACCGGATCCGCCGGAAGGCGCTGAGGGTCTTCGCGCCGCCGCCCCCGGCGTGACCCGGATCGCCCATATCACCGACCTGCATTTCGGCGCCGAAGACCCCGCAGTGGTCGCCGGTCTGCTGACGGAGCTGAACGCGGATGCGCCGGACCTGGTGGCGATCAGCGGCGACCTGACGATGGGCGCGCGTCGGAAGGAGTTCCGGGCTGCGCACGGCTTTATCGGCGCGCTCCGCGTCCCCTGGCTCGCGGTGCCGGGGAACCACGACATGTCGCCCTATCGCCTCTGGCAGCGTTTTACGGATCCCTACCTCCGGTGGCGGGAATGGGTCGCCCCGGAGACGGAGCCGAGCTGGCGGGACGAGAGCGTGGCCGTGTTCGGGCTGAACACCGCCCATCGGGCGGGCCTGCATTGGGATTGGTCGCGCGGGCGGGTGACGCGTGAGCGGCTGTGCCGGCTCCTCGCTCGCCTGGCGGCGGTGCCCGCCGGGATGGGCCGTGTGGTTGTGGCGCATCACCCGCTGATCCCGCCGCCGGACGCGCCGAACACGCCGGTGGCGGGCGGCGCCTCGGCGGCGCTCCGCGCGCTGGGCGATGCGGGCGTCAATCTGGTGCTCGCCGGCCATCTGCACCGCGGCTACGCGCGGCTCGCCTTCCCGGAGGCGGTGTCGCCGCTGATCCTGCAGGGGGCGACCGCGACGTCGGTGCGCCTCCGCGGCGAGCCGAACGCCTATAACCGCGTCACGATCGACGGGGAGCGCAAAGTCACCGTCGAGACCCGGATTTGGGACGGGACGGGGTGGACAACGCGCGCCGAAGTGGCGAGGGATGCGGATCCGGCGGCCACGCCCGCACCAGGGGAGCTTGTCACATCCATAACCTGATCGAGTGGGCGGCCGGGTTCGCGGTCTCGGTGATCTCGGCCGGCGGCTATGCCGGGATCGTCGCGCTGATGGCGATCGAATCCGCCTGCCTCCCGCTGCCATCCGAAGTCATCATGCCGTTCGCCGGCTACCTGGTCTCGACGGGGCGGTTCAATCTGTTCCTTGTCGCGACCGCCGGCGCCATCGGCTGCAATGCCGGCTCGGCGATCGCCTACTGGGTGGGCGCGCATGGCGGCCGCCCCCTCGCCGAGCGGTGGGGACGGTATGTGCTTATCGACCGTGGCGAGCTCGACCGCGTGGACCGTTTCTTCAAGCGGTTCGGCTCCGCCGCAGTCTTCATCGGGCGGCTGCTGCCCGGGGTGCGGACCTTCATTGCGCTGCCCGCAGGCATCGCGCGGATGCCGCTGGTGCCGTTCCACATCTACACGTTCGTCGGATCCTGGCCTTGGTGCTTCGGTCTCGCCTATGTCGGGATGAAGCTGGGACAGAGGTGGAACAGCGATCCGCGGCTGCAGGAACTGATGCACAGTTCCGAATTGGTGATCGCCGCCGTCCTGCTCTGCGCCGCCGCCGCCTACGTCGTCTGGCGTCTGCGCGCCCTCCGCGCCTCCGAAATGCCGCGATAGGTCCTCGCCATGCCGCGTCCCCAGCGTCGCCTGCCGGCTCCCCGCGCCATGATCGCCGCGCCGCAGCCGGAGGCGGTGGAGGCCGGGGCCGCGGTTCTCGCCCACGGCGGAAGCGCGGTCGACGCGGCACTCGCCTGCGCCTTCACCCAGGGCGTCGTCGATCCGCTGATGTGCGGGGTCGGTGGATTCGGGGTGCTGCAGGTCCACGATCCACGCACGGGACGGACCGAGGTGTTCGACGGGCTTTCGACCTGCCCCGGCGCGGCGAGCGAGGGCATGTGGACAGCGCGGTTCCAACGCGAGTGTCCCGACGGGTTCGGCTACGTGGTCGACGGCAACGTCAACGAACTCGGGCGCACCGCGGTCACGACGCCCGGTATCCTGCGGGTATTCGCGGCGGCCCACGCGGTGTTCGGGCGGCGTCCGTGGCGGGAACTGTTCGGGCCGGCGATCGGCTTCGCGACGGACGGTTGGATTGTCCGTCCGCATGTCGCGAGCATGTTCGCGACCGACGAGAGGGCCTATGGCCGCCTGCCCTATCACGAGAAGCTGGCGCTGACCGCGGACGGGCGACGGCTCTATCTGCGGCCGGACGGAGCGCCGAAGCGGCTCGGGGAGCGGGTGGAGAATCTGGATCTCGCGCTGACACTCACCAGCATCGCCGGCGATGGGGCGGAGGCGTTCCATGGCGGCGCGATCGCGCACCGGATCGCCGACGACATGGCGCGCAATGGCGGGCTGCTCACGTTTGCCGACCTCTCGGGCTTTCAGGCCCGCCGGCACGCGCCGCTGCGGGTCGATTACCGCGGCCGCACCATCTCGCTTCCACCGCCGCCGACGGGCGGCGTGATGATCGGGCAGATGCTGCGGATCCTCGAGCGGTTCGATCTGGTGGCGCTCGGTCACAACTCGCCCGAATACATCCGGGTGCTCGCGGAGGCGATGAAGATCGCGGGGCGCGACAAGGACGAGCACATCGGCGACCCGGACTTCGTCGCGCCGCCGCTCGATCACATGCTGTCCGACAGCTATGCCGATGCCTGCGCGGCCCGCATCCACGACGGCGAGGTCGCGTCGCTGACCCGTGCGGTCGCCGAGCCGGTCAACACCACGACCATTTCGTGCGTGGATGCGGACGGGATGGTCGTCTCGATCACCCACACGCTGGGCGTGCCCTCGGGCGTGATCCCGCCCGGTCTCGGCTTCATGCTGAACGGCGGGATGAACTGGTACGACCCCCGCCCCGGCCGCGCCGGCTCGATCGCGCCCGGCAAGCGCCGCTTTTCCTCGATGTCGCCGACCATCGTGTTCGAGGGCGACCGGCCGGTCGCCACGGTCGGCGCGCCGGGCGGACCGTGGATCGGGGTCGCGATCCTCCAGGTGCTGCTGAACCTGCTCGACTGGGGGATGACGATGCAGGAGGCGGTGATGGCGCCGCGCATCTCCGCAACCTCCGACGCGATCGACGTGTCCAACCGCATCCCGCGCGCGACGGAGCGGGCGCTGGAGCGCATGGGATACGCGGTGAAGCGCTCCCCGCTCAGCTACGCCTTCGCCGGCGTGCACGGGATCTCGATGTGGGACGGCGTGCTGGAGGGCGGGGCGGATCCGCAGCGGGATGGGTATGCGGCCGCGGTTGCCTGACGTGCGGGAGGGACTGGCCGCGGGGATCGGTTGGATCAGACCATCGGTTTGATATCGTAACCATCGTGGCACGGCAGAGCAGCACATCGAAGCAGGCAAGAACGCAATCACCTGGACGCGGCTGTCGTGCCGCCGCTTCACCGCTAACGCGGTGCGGCTGCAACTGCACGCGCTGGCCTACAACCTGGCCAACTTCCTACGCACCCTGGCGCTGCCGGACGCGGCCAAGCAGCGGTCGCTGACAACATTGCGCAACCGGCTGGTTAACATCGGCGCGAGGATCGTCCGGCACGGGCGTTCGGTGATCTTCCAAATGTCGGAGGTGATGGTGCCGCGCGGGCTGTTCCGGCAGATCCCGGAAGCTATCGCAAGGCGACGACCCTCTCGGCGGGTACGATGCTGAGTATCGGCATAGCGGCAGGCGTCTCGGGCTGTCGGCGGGGGAGGTGTGTCCGAAAGACGGACTTCGGCGCGATCCCTCGCCGTCCCGGAGGGCACCGAACTGTGGCAGTGCTCGCAGCATTGCTTCGATCGGCGAGATCGTTGCCCGGACTGCCAAACGAGGTCTATCGTTCGCAGTGGACCGTCGAAACTGGCGGTCATCTGGGGAATGTCAGCGGAAATGTGGACCGCAGACGTGAGACACACACTCGCCGCCATCGCCGCGATGGCCTCCCTCACTGCCACCGCCGCCGCCCAGGTCGCCCCGCAAATGCTGCCCGATGGACCGGGGAAGCAGACGGCGGAGACTGCCTGCCTTGGCTGCCATGAACCCGGACGGATCGTCGCGAGCGGCTACTCGGCGGCCGACTGGGACAACATCGTCCACATGATGCAAAACGCGGGCGCGCCGGTGCCGGCGGGTCAGCGCGCGACGCTGCTGGCCTATCTCGCCCAGAACTTTCCGGAGAAGCCGAAGCCGGCATCGCCGCTCCTGCCCGGGCCGGCGACGGTGGTGTTCCATGAATGGGTGGTGCCGACACCAGGCTCGCGGCCGCACGACCCGCTCGCAACCCATGATGGCATGATTTGGTACACCGGCCACATGGCGGGCCTGCTCGGACGGATCGACCCCGAGACCGGCAAGATCGACGAATTTCGGCCGCCGACGCCGAACGCCGGGCCGCACGGCCTCGTCGAGGATGCGCAAGGGAATATCTGGTTCACCGAGAACTTTGCGGGCGCGATCGGCAAACTCGATCCGCGCACGGGCAGGTTCACCGAATATCCGATGCCCGACCCGGAGGTGCGCGACCCGCACACGCCGCTGTTCGATCGTACGGGAAAGCTGTTCTTCACCGCGCAATCGGCCAATCGCGTCGGGCGGCTCGATCCGGCGACTGGGCACATCACGTTGGTCACCGTGCCGACGCCGCATGCCAATCCCTATGGGATGGTGTTGACGGCGAAGAACATCCTCTGGCTCGATCTGTTCGGCGCCAACAAGCTGGCGAGCCTCGATCCCGCGACGATGCGGATCACAGAGGTTGACCTGCCGCACAAGGACAGCCGGCCGCGACGAATCGCGATCGCGCCGGACGACGTCATCTACTACTCGGATTACTCGCGCGGCGATCTCGGCCGCTTCGATCCGGCGACTGGGAAGTTCGACGAGTGGCCCTCCCCGGGCGGGCCGAGATCGATGCCGTATGGGATGACGTATCTGAAGGGCGCGATCTGGTACAGCGAGTCGAATACGCGGCCGAACATGCTCGTGCGGTTCGATCTGGCGACGCAGAAATTCCAGACTTGGCCGATCCCCTCGGGCGGCGGCGTCGTGCGCAACATGATGGCAACGCGCGACGGCAACATCGTCATCGCGGAGAGCGGGGTGAATCGGGTGGCGCTGGTCGAGGTGAGGTAGGGCGCGGCCTCGCGGGACGGCCTTTGTTCGAGGATAGCCTAGAAGTCGCGATCGAGGTCGGGGGAAGAACTCGGTAAGCAAATTGCCGATGTACCGTGTGAGGTTCGGGAGGCTTCGGGCGTAGTTGGTCAGCCTGGGATGCATCTCGCGGATCTGAGACGATGATAATCGGATGAATGTCGACAGGACTTTTCGGGATTTGCGAGCAATGTCGTTAAAGCGGCACCGGAAAGGTCAGCATGCGACCAGATTCTCCGCCAGGAAATCGATGAACGTTCGCACACGCTGACTGGAGACGCTGCCTGCGGTGACAGCGTACAGATTGGCGTCGGAAGTCACGAACGTGTCGAGAGCGGTGACAAGTGCGCCAGAGGCAAGCTCCTTTCGGATATCCAAATCGTTTCGCATGATGACGCCGCGGCCGTCGAGCGCCCATTGGCGAAGAACGCCGCCATCGTTGGCAACGCGATTGCCCGCAACACGAACCGTAACCGGTCGTCCCTCAACGGTGAAAGACCACGAAGAAAAGGTCGATCCAGGGCGCGGGTGGACGAGGCAATTGTGCGTGGCCAGGTCATCTGGGTGATTGGGTGCAGCATGGTTTGCCCAATAGGATGGCGCGGCGCACACCACGCGGCGCCCTCGAAGGATCAGTCGAGCCTTGAGAGCCGAATCCGCCAAGGGGCCATTGCGGAGTGCTAGGTCAATGTCCTGCTCCACGAGATCGACGACACCATCGGACAAGTGCAGCGCAATTTGTACGGCGGGGTGTAAGTCGAGGAAGCGATCG
>DATAPS010000331.1:0-10303 GCA_036265085.1 Acetobacteraceae bacterium
CGCAGAAGGTAGCAGGCGCCCCCCTCGGCCGCGAGCAGGTCGACGCTGTCGTCCGGCGTCTCCGCCGCCCGCAGGCTGGTGACGAGCACCGTTCGCGGGCCGCGCGCCTGCAGCGCCGCGATCGCCGCCCGCGCACCCGCCAGGGTCGCACAATCGATCCCGGTCAGGTGCGCCAGTTCGAACTGGTTGGGCGTGGCGATATCCGCCAGCGGCAGCGCCTGCTCTCGGATCAGCTCGGCAATCCCGGGCCGGACATAGACCCCCGGACCGTCATCCCCGATGACCGGATCGCAGCAATAGACGGCCTGCGGATTCGCCACCTTCACGCGCTCTACCGTCCGCACGATCGCCGCCCCGATCCCGGCGTCGCCCATGTAGCCGGACAGCGCCGCGTCGCACCGGGCCAGCGCGCCGCGATCCGCAATTCCGGCCACCACCTCCTCGATCTGCCACCCCTCGAACACCTGCCCGCGCCAGGCGCCATAGCCCGGATGATTCGAGAACTGCACCGTGTTGACCGCCCACACCTCCGCGCCGAGACGCTGTAGCGGGAACATCGCACTCGCATTGCCCACATGGCCGTACGCGACCCACGACTGGATCGAGAGGATGTTCAAGCGCAGCGGCCGCCATCCACCGGCAGCAGCACGCCGGTGATGAACGACGACGAGTCCTCCGCGAGCCACAGGCAGGCATTGGCGATATCGGCGGGCGTGCTCATGCGCCCGAGTGGGATGGAAGCGAGGAACTTCTGCCGGATCTCCGGGCTGTCCTTCTGACCCATGAACTCCTCGAGCAGCCCGGTCGCGCCGATCACCGGGCACACCGAATTGACGCGTATGTTCTCGGGCGCGAGCTCGGTCGCCATGCACTGGGTCATGACGTTCACCGCGCCCTTGGTGCCGTTGTACCAGACCAGCCCCGGCCGCGGCCGGATTCCAGCCGTACTGCCGATGTTGATGATCGACCCGCCCCGGCCCTGCCGCCGGAACACCGGAAGCGCTGCCTGCATCATCCAGTAGAGCGACTTCACGTTGACTGCGTAGACCCGGTCGAACGTCGCCTCGTCCACGTCGAGCATCGGCCGGTTGCGGTGCGTCGTGCCCGCATTGTTCACGACGATATCGAGGCCGCCGAACCGATCGACGGCCGCATCCACCATCGCCTGCACATCCGGACCCTGGCTGACGTCGCCCCTCACCGCGACCGCGTTGGCGCCGATGCGGGCGGCCACCGCTTGCGCCGCGTCCTCGCGAAGGTCGGCGATAGCCACGTGCGCCCCTTCGCGTGCGAACGCCTCCGCGATCCCCTCGCCGAACCCGCCGCCCGCCCCGGTCACCAGCGCCACTTTGTCGCGCAGCCGCATCGCTTTCGTTCCTCTCGCCGAAAGGGAGCGGAGGCTAAGCGCCGGGCTGCGCGGCGGCAACGTGACTGCCTCGGGATGAGGCGGTCTCCCGCGCGCAGGTCGCCACGCCGACCGCATAGGAGAAACGGCCGACGGAAATGAGCCGCCGTGACGAAGTTCGGTCAGGGCTCGCAGGCCAGCCCGATTCAGCGGTGGTGCATCGTCTGCGAACGGATGGAGCGGCCGCGTTCTTCGTGCCACGCCACCGCTGTTCGACGCCGGATCCGCGCCTATCCGGCCCGACCTGGGAGTTGGTCGAGCGCCACCCCAGTTGGCGCGTGAGCTCCATCGCCCCGACCGGGGTGACAGCAACCACCCGCGACCGAGAAGACCGGTGCAGCCAATTCGCCGCGCAGAGCGCCTCCATGAGCCGCACGCCAAGCGGGCCTCCGAGATGATGCCGGCGCTCCGTCCAGGCATTCCCGGGCAATTCCGCGCCGACCTGGCTTGATGCGCCCGACGTCCACGCCGAGCGAAGCGAACCAGTCGCACCCTGCGGCGGTGACGTCGAACTGCCGTTCCGCGACGGGCAACAGATATCCTCGTTCCAGCAGCGCGGCCGTCACCGCGACCGCGACACAGCCGGCGAGATGATCGTAGCAACGGCGGCAGAACCGGAGCTTGCGCGCCTCCGGACTGCAGGGGATCGGCGGTGCGCTGATCATGGCGAATTCCACCCCAACGCTGATCGATGTGTTCCCGCCCCGGCGGAGCGGCCCGCTGCTCAGGCACCTTGCGCACGCACCAGAGTTGCGCGCGATCAGAACGCAGGGTGATGATCGCTCCTGTGAAGCTGCCGGGCCTCCATCCACGGACCATTTCGACGCCCTCGCCGCGACCGGCACCGTTCCGTTCGCCACTCGGCTGACGGGCGCCGATTTGCGCGCGGTCCTCGCCTCGGGCGAGATCCCCGCTGCGTTCCGCGCTCATATCGAGCGCGTGCTCGCCGAGGCGCCGATCGAAATGCTGGCCGCCGTCATCCACACCTATCCCTCAGGGCCGGCACGCGAGACGGCGCTGCGTCATTTGCGGGACGCCGCAGTGTCGGTCGGTGCAAGCGGGAGGATCGATCGTTGGCTGAGTGGCTGACCCTATTTGATCCCGCGATGCAGATCGTGGACCAAGCCGGTCGGATCATCGGCCCGTTTGATTGGACGATCGGCGGCGGCACGATGCTCTATCGCAAGTATCGGCATCGTCATAGCCGAGATATCGACATTTTCGTCGCCGACGCGCAGGCCCTGCCTGCATTGTCGCCGCGCCTGAATGAAGTGGCCGCAGCTTACGCTGAACGTCTGAGCGGCTCGTATGTCGAGCAGTCGAACTTCGTTAAACTGCTTCTTCCCGATGGCGAGATTGACTTCATTGTCGCACCGCATCTGACGGCGCCTTTCGCCAACCCTGAAGCCATCGGTGGCCGCATTGTCTTGGTCGAGACACCGGTGGAGATCTTGGCAAAGAAGATCTTCTATCGAGCCGCCGATTTTACCGCGCGAGACCTGTTCGATCTCGCCTTTCTTATCGAGAATCGCGAGGCGGACGCGCTTATGGCGGACCCGCCCATGTTCATGCCGAAGCTCGAGATCGTCCTCGAGCGGGTCGAGACGGCTCGGGATGGCCTGCAGGGGGCGTTCGCAAGCCTCGCCACAGCCGACTATTCGCCCAGCTTCGAGCACTGCATCGCGGTTGTGCGGGACTTCGTCGCACGCAATCGGCGAGCATTTGACGCAAGCGCCCCTCGGGCATAGGAGCCGCAACGAGACTTCGCATCGCACAATGGACGCAAGATGCCCGCAACGCCCCGCCTGTTCGAACCCGTTACCTTCCGCGGCGTGACTGCCCGCAACCGCATCGCCGTCTCGCCGATGTGCCAGTATAGTGCCACCAACGGCCTCGGCGACGACTGGCACGTGCAGCATCTCGGCGCCAGGGCGATGGGTGGCGCAGGCATCGTGTTCACCGAGGCGACGCACGTCTCCGCACCCGGCCGCATCACGCCGTATTGCCTCGGCCTCTACACGCCGGCGCATCAGGCATTGCTCGCGCGCTGCGCCGCCCTGATCGCCCGCGGGGGCGCCGTGCCGGGAGTCCAGCTCGCCCACGCGGGGCGGAAGGCCAGCGTCGAAGTGCCCTGGCGCGGCAGCACGCCGATCCCGCGGGACCAGGGCGGCTGGATCCCGCTCGGCCCGAGCGCCGTGCCGTTCGGCGAGGCGCACACCACCCCGCACGCGCTCTCGTCGGCCGAGATCGGCGACATCGCCGCCGAGTTCGCGACATCGGCGCGCATGGCCCGCGAAGCTGGGTTCCGCGTGATCGAGCTGCACGGCGCGCACGGCTATCTCCTGCACTCCTTCCTCTCGCCGCTTTCCAACCTCCGCAATGACTCGTACGGCGGCGACCTCGAGGGCCGCTCGCGGATGCTGTTCGAGGTCGTCGAAGCGATCCGTGGCGAATGGCCTGACGACCTGCCGCTATTCGTGCGCCTGTCCTCGGTCGACTGGATGCCGGGCGGCCTGACCATCGACGATACGGTAGCCCTCGCCCGGCGCCTCGGCGAAACCGGAAAAGTGGACCTGATCGACTGCTCATCGGGCGGCATCATGGCGAAGGGACCGCGGATCCCCTCGCTGCACGCCGGCTACCAGGTGCCGTTTGCGGAGGCGGTGAAGCAGGGGGCGGGGATCGCCAGCGCCGCGGTCGGGCTCATCACCACGCCGGAACTTGCCGCCGAGATCGTCGCGAACGACCGCGCGGACCTCGTCTATATCGGCCGGGCCGTCCTGGCGAACCCGGCATGGCCGCTGCACGCCGCCCGGGCGCTCGGGGTCGCGCTGGATCTGCCTCCGCAATACGCGCGGGCGGCTTGAACCGAACCGGCCCGATCGCTATACGCCCCGCTTCGCTCTGCCGGTCGGGATCGGCGGAGCCATCAGGAGCCCCATCATGAAAACCGGCATTCACCCCGAATATCACGAGATCAACGTCGTGATGACCGACGGCACGCAGTTCACCACCCGGTCGTGCTACGGCAAACCCGGCGACACGCTGCGGCTTGACATCGATCCGAAGTCTCACCCTGCCTGGACCGGGGTGCAACGCATCATCGATACAGGCGGGCAGGTCGCGAAATTCAACAAGAAGTTCGCCGGCATCGGCGCGAAGAAAAGCTAGCGCCAGTCTGTGATTTCCCGCGGCGCGCGCGCTTGAAAGGTACGCGCGGGTTTCCTAATTATCGGTTGTCCGAGGCGCCCTAGCGGGTCTCGGGGCGTGACCGAGGGCCGGCCCATATCGGGCGGCCCCATCAGGAACCTTGCTCCCGTAGGAGGTTGCATATGAATACCATGAATCTGTCTCCCTTGTTCCGCACTGCGATCGGCTTCGACCGGCTTGCGTCGTTGCTCGATGCCGCCACGGCCGCGCCGGATGTGTCCTACCCGCCCTACAACATCGAGAAGCTGAGCAACGACACCTATCGGCTGACGATGGCCGTCGCCGGTTTCGGACCTGACGAGATCGAGCTCACGGTGAAGGAGAACACCCTCATCGTCGCGGGGCGCGTGAACGCCGAGGCGTCGAAGGGCGAGGTGCTGTATCGCGGCATCGCCGGCCGCGCGTTCGAGCGGCGTTTCGTGCTCGCCGACCACATCGTCGTCGATGGCGCCGACCTGCAGAACGGGCTGCTCCATGTCGGCCTGAAGCGAGTCGTGCCGGAGGCCCTGAAGCCGCGCCGCATCGCGATCAACGGCATGGCCCCGAGCCAGCCACAGATCGTCGGTCAGGCCGGTGCGAACGACACGAACGGGGCGGCGAAGGCGGCCTAACCGCCCTTTCCGTTCCTCACGATCCGAGGGGGCCGGCTCGCCGGCCCCCTTTTTGTGTCTAACCCCGCTTGAAGAACGCATCCGCGGCGGCGCGATGAGAGCCCTTGCGCGCAATGTCGGCTTCCACGCGCGCGATTTCGGCGCGCAACTCCCCGATGTAGGCCTCCAGTTCGGCGACGCCGAGCAGGTCGAGGGGTAGCGGCTCCAGCCGCTTCGGCCGGCGTGGCAGATCCTCGTCGTCAGCAAGCGCCATCCCTCACCTCCCGCTCAGCGAATAGCTTTCCTGCGAAACCCGTACGTCCCGCCCCTTGACCCTGCCGGGAACGGGCCGCCATATCCAGGGATCACCCGTGGCGACGGCCGGCGCTCCCCGCGGTGGGTTGGATGAGCGCCGCCGTGCACGGCCTGAAGGTTCCTTATACGATGACACTGCCCCTGATGCCGAAGGCCACGGCGGTATGGCTGATCGACAAGACGGCGCTCACGTTCGAACAGATCGCCGATTTCTGCGGCATGCACCCGCTCGAGGTCCAGGCGATTGCCGATGGTGAAGTGGCCCAGGGGATCGTCGGCTACGATCCGGTGGCAAACGGCCAGCTCGCGCAGGGCGAAATCAAACGTTGTGAGGCGGACCCGCAGGCGCGCCTGCAACTCACGCCCACCACGCTGCCGCAGCCGAAGCGGCTGAAGGGCGCCCGCTACACGCCCGTGGCCAAGCGCAATGACCGGCCGGACGGCATCGCCTTCCTGATGCGCAACTTCCCGCAGCTGAGCGAGGCGCAGATTGCCAAGTTGATGGGCACGACCAAGGAAACCATCCAGAAGGTGCGCGACCGTACCCATTGGAACAGCGCCAACATCAAGCCCCGCGACCCGGTCATTCTCGGCCTGTGCAGCCAAACCGAGCTGAACGCGGCGGTTTCGGCCGCCAACGAGCGCCTGACACGGGAAGGCCAAGTAGTCCCGCCGCCTCCCCCGCGGGAAACGGAGGAGGCGGCCTGATCCGGGTTTAGGCCCGGATTTCGGTTCGCAGACGTTCTAGCTCGTCTTTCAGTCGCAGCTTCTCGAGCTTGAGGCGCGACAAGGCCGCCGAGTCGGGGCGCGGACGCTGGTCTTCGTCAGCGATCCGGTCTTCCAGGCTGGCGTGCCGTGTTTTCAGGCTCTCGATTCTGGACTGCAAGTTCATGTCGCCTCCATGCGAGTGTGGCCATCGTGGTGCATCGCCTCGGCCGTCCCCGGCCCGGTGCAGGCAGGGTGGGCGGGGTGCAACGCAAACGTAGTATCGACCCTCGGTCGTTGCCACGCGAAACACGCGTCACGCAGCCGTCACGGCGTCGTGTGTGCGCCTGCAAAGGGCTGTGATATAGGCCCGCCATGTTGACCGACCGGGATTCTCTGCTGCGCAAGCTGCACGAGTTGCGCAGCGAACATCGCGACCTGGACACCGTCATCGCCCGCCTAGCCGACCTCGCCGCCCCGGATCAGCTCCATCTCCAGCGGCTCAAGAAGCGCAAGCTGCTGCTCAAGGACGAGATCGCGTGGCTGGAGTCGCGGCTGATCCCGGACAGCATCGCGTGACGGCAGCACCCATCGTGGGGATCATCATGGGCAGCCAATCCGACTGGCCGACGCTGCGCCATGCGGCCGAGCGTCTCGCAGAGCTGGAGGTGCCGCACGAGACGCGCATCGTCTCCGCCCACCGCACGCCGGACCGCCTGCGCGCCTACGCGACTGAGGCGGCAGAGCGGGGTGTGCGCGTGATCATCGCGGGCGCGGGCGGGGCGGCGCATCTGCCGGGGATGTGCGCCTCCTGGACTGCCCTGCCGGTGCTCGGCGTGCCGATGGAGAGCGCGGCGCTGAAGGGCTTGGACTCGCTGCTCTCGATCGTGCAGATGCCTGCCGGCATCCCGGTCGGCACGCTCGCGATCGGCCGCGCGGGTGCGATCAATGCCGCGCTGCTCGCCGCGTCGATCCTGGCGCTGTCCGATCCCGCCCTCGCCCGCCGGGTCGCCGAGGCGCGCGCGGCGCAGACGGCCGCGGTCCCGGACGTGCCGAGCGACGCATGACCCCTGCGGATTTCGCATCCGGGCAGCCCAGCGCGCAACTCGCCGGCCTGCCGCCGAACGCGACGATCGGCATCGTCGGCGGCGGGCAGCTCGGCCGGATGACCGCGCTCGCCGCCGCCCGGCTCGGCTATCGCTGCCACATCCTCACCCCCGAGCCGGACAGCCCGGCCGCCCAGGTCTCGGCGGGGGTGACGCTCGGCGATTACGAGGACGTCGCGGCCCTGCGCGCCTTCGCCGCCGCGGCCGATGTCATTACCTTCGAGTTCGAGAACGTCAGCGCCGAGGGTCTCGACCTGCTCGCCTCCCTCAAGCCGGTGCGGCCCTCCCCCGCGGTGCTGCGGATCAGCCAGGACCGGATCGCGGAGAAGTCGTTCCTCAATGATGTCGGCGTCCGCACCGCGCCTTGGCTCCCGGTCGCGAGCCGTGCGGACCTCGACGACGCGATCGCGGCACTCGGCTATCCGGCGATCCTGAAGACCACGCGGCTCGGCTACGACGGCAAAGGCCAAGCCTTCCTCCGCGGCCCGGACGACCTCTCGCGCGCGCTCGAAGAACTCGAGCCCAAGCCGCTGATTTTGGAGGGGTTCGTCGACTTCGCCTGCGAAATCAGCGTGGTCGTCGCGCGGGGGATCGACGGGACGATGTCGGCCTTCGACACGGTCGAGAACCGTCATCGCGACCACATCCTCGACCTCACCCTCGCCCCCGCCCCGATCCCGGAAGACACCGCCGCCGAGGCCCAGGCGATCGCCCGATGCGTGGCCGAGCGGATCGGTCTGGCCGGGCTGCTCGCGGTCGAGATGTTCGTCGCGGCCGACGGCCGCGTGCTGGCGAACGAGATCGCGCCGCGGCCGCATAACTCCGGCCACTGGAGCATCGACGCCTGCCCGGCGAGCCAGTTCGAACTCCACGTCCGCGCCGTCGCCGGCCTGCCGCTGCCGCCGGCGGCGCGCCACTCGGACGCGGTGATGAAGAACCTGATCGGACCCGAGGAGGCCGCGATGTGGCCCAGAATCCTCGCCACCCCCGGCCTGATCCCACACCTCTACGGCAAGGCGGAGGCGCGGCCCGGGCGCAAGATGGGGCACGCGACGCGGCTGTTCCCCAAGGGCGGCTTGCCCGGCGCGTTCGGGATCGCGGCGGCGCTCGGGCCGTTGGCAACGCCCGATAATCCAGGCACCTAGGAGTACGACAGGCAATGACCCCGGCCGGAGAGGCAGTGATGAGCACCGACGACACCGCGACGCTGATGCAGGACCCGCGGGTGCAGGAGATCCTCGAGATCGTCGCGAAGGAAACCAGCGTGGCGAAGGAGAAGCTGGTTCCCGAGGCCACGATCGAGGAGCTCGGCATCGCCTCGCTGGACATGGTGCAGACGATCTTCGCGATCGAGTCGAAATACGACGTGGAAATCCCGGTCGTCGCGGAGCAGCAGGGCCAGGAGTTCACCACCGTCGGCAGCCTGCTCAGCCACGTCATGGACACCCTGAACAAGCCGAAGCCGCAAAAGGCGTGAGGCGCGTCGCTGTCACCGGCGTCGGCGCCGTCAGTGCGCTCGGCGTCGGCGCCGAGTCGCTTTGGGAGAATGCAAGCGCCGGGGTCTGCGGCATCCGGCCGCTCGTCAACATCACGCTCGACCGGCTGAACGTCCGCTACGGCGGGCAGGCGCAGGCTTTCGATGCGGCGGCGCATTTCGAGCCGAAGCAGATCGTGATGATGGACCGGGCGGCGCTGCTCGGGCTGGTCGCCGCGCGGGAAGCCTTCGACCAGTCCCGGCCGGAGCTGGAGGACGCCTATGCCGGCGGCGTGATCTTCGGCGCCGCGATCGGGCACGACACTTATGACGAGGCCTACCGGAAGTTCTACGAGGACCGGCAGGACCGGCTGCACCCTCTGACCATCCCGCGCATCATGCCGAACGGCGCCACGAGCCACATCTCCATGGCGTTCGGATTGCGCGGCGCCGCCTTCGCCACGGCCTCGGCCTGCGCGTCCTCGACCCACGCGATCGGGCTCGCGTTCCACTACATCCGCTCCGGGCAGCTCGACCTCGCCGTCACGGGCGGCACCGACGCGCCGCTCTGCGTCGGCGTGCTGAAGGGGTGGGAGGCGCTGCGGGTGTTGAGTCGCGACGTCTGCCGCCCGTTCTCGCGCGACCGCGCCGGGCTCGCGGTCGGCGAGGGAGCGGGCGTTCTCGTGCTCGAGGAATGGGAGCGGGCGCGGGCGCGGGGCGCGGATATTCTCGGCGAGATCGTCGGCTTCGGCATGTCGGCGGATGCCGCCGACCTGACGGCGCCGGACATGAACGGTGCGGCAAGGGCGATGAGCCAGGCGCTGCGCGACGCGGACCTCGCGCCCGAGGCGGTCGGCTACATCAACGCGCACGGCACCGGCACGCGGCTCAACGATCAGACGGAGGTCGCGGCGATCCGGAAAGTATTCGGCGCGCACGCCGACCGCATGGCGGTGTCGTCGACCAAGTCGATGCTGGGCCACGCGATGTGCGGCGGCGGCGCGCTGGAGCTGATCGTCACCCTTCTCGGGCTCAAGAGGGGGGTCCTGACGCCGACGATCGGCTTCCACGAGCGAGACCCGAACTGCGACATCGACTGCGTGCCCAACGAGGCGCGCGCGGCGCGCGTGGAGTACGCGATCTCCAATTCGTTCGCGTTCGGCGGGCTCAACGCAGTGCTCGCGGTCCGGGCGGCGCCTGGCTGATTTCGGCTCGACGCCCATCGCTTCCCTGCGGGGAGCGGCACCGGGCGGCGCGCTCACTCGAGCAGCGGTTGCGCCCGCAGCGGCGGCCCGTGGCTCGTGATGTAGAAGCGGAACGGCGGGAACGGGTGCTTGCTGCGCCGCGCCGGCCGCGGCGGCTGCGGCCAGACCGGCGGCGGCAGGCCGGCGGCCTGGGCGGCCTTCTCGGCCTCCACCATATTGCGGACCGCCGCCCAGTCGACGGTCACGACATCGGCCTGCGAGGGTAGCTTCAGCAGGTCGGGGATCTCGCTCAC
>DATAPS010000332.1:0-16310 GCA_036265085.1 Acetobacteraceae bacterium
CGAGAAATTCACCGCGCCCGCCTATGCCCGTACCGTTCTCGCCCCGCTGTTCGAGGGCTACCAGCGGCATTTCCGCGAGCACCTGATCGCGGTCCACCACGCGCACGGCATCATGCTGCGCGAGCGCGGCTGGCTCACCGCCGAGCAGGCCGGCACGATCTTCGCGGCAATCGCCGACGCCGTCGCCGCGAACGCGGGCAAGACGCTCGACTACACCGGCGAGCACGAGGATTATTTCTTCTGGCTCGAAGCGCAACTCGCCGACCGCATCGGCCGCGACGTCGCCGGCCGTCTGCACACCGGGCGCAGCCGCAACGACATCGACCACACCATCCTCCGCATGGTGATGCGCGAACGGCTGCTCGGCATCCTCGCGCAACTGCATCGGCTCATCGCGACGCTGATCCGCCGTGCCGAGGAAAACATCGACACGCTCGTCGTCGCCTACACGCACGGCCAGCCCGCGCAGCCGACAACCTTCGCGCATTATCTCGGCGCGTTCATCGAGACGCTGCTGCGCGATGCCGACCGCCTGCTGCACGCCTACGCCACCGCCGACCGCTGCCCGCTCGGCGCCGCCGCGATCACCACCTCCGGCTTCAAGCTCGACCGCGCCCGCACAGCGGAGTTGCTCGGCTTCGGCGCGGTGCAGGAGAACGCGTACGGCTGCATCGCCGGCGTCGACCACATCGCGGAGACCTTCGGTGCGCTGAAGACGATGCTGCTCGGCATCGGCCGCTTCGTGCAGGACCTCAATGCGTGGACGAGCTTCGAGGTCGGGCACGTGCACGTGCCGGATGCGTTCGTGCAGATCAGCTCGATCATGCCGCAGAAGCGCAATCCGGTGCCGATCGAGCATCTGCGGCTGCAATGCTCGCTCGCCGCCGGACGGGCGGACGCGATCCTGTTGACGCTGCACAACACGCCGTTCGCCGACATGAACGACAGCGAGGGCCCGGTGCACGAAGCCGGATACGAAGCGTTCGACACAGTTGCGCGCGTGCTCGATCTGCTCGACGCGCTGATGGCCGCGGTGACGATCGACGAAGCGCGCGTGCGCACGCATATCGATCAGGCTTGCGTCACCATCACGGAACTTGCCGACAGCTTGGTGCGGCGAGAGGGAATCTCGTTCCGGCAAGCTCACGAGATCGCGGCGCATCTCGCCCGCGTTATGATCGCGGAGGGAGCGACTCTCGCGAACTTGCCGATGGCGACGTTCACGTCGGCTTTCTCGAACGCGATCGGGCGTGCGCCGTCGATCACGGAGGCGGAGTTTCGCCAGGTTTGCACGCCGGAGCACTTCATCGCCGTCCGCGACATGTTCGGCGGACCGGCGCGGATGGACGAAAGCCTCGAAGGATATCGCGCCGCGTTATCCGATGGGCAACGGCGAGCCGCGGCCCATCGCGCCCGCATCGACCGCGCTGGCGTCCTTCGCAAGCGGTAGGGCGGCAACGTCCGATCCGGCGGTCGCGGGATAGTGGAAGCTGATGGTGGTCATGCGCGGCGCTGCAACATCGGCCCGAGTGGCCGCCCGCCGAAGATATGGACATGGAAATGCGGCACTTCCTGCCCGGAATGCTCGCCCATGTTGGCGAGCACCCGATAGCCCGACTCCTCGAGCTCCAGCTGCTTCGCGATCGCGCCGACCGCACGGAAGAATCCGGCGATCTCCTCGGCACTCGCCTGCGTGGTGAAATCCGCGAGCGACACGTAGCGGCCTTTCGGGATCACCAGCACATGCGTCGGCGCTTGCGGCGCGATGTCATGGAACGCGAAAGCCCACTCGTTCTCGAACACCTTCCGGCTCGGGATTTCGCCGCGCAGGATCTTCGCGAAGATGTTCTGATCGTCGTACGTCCCGAGCCCCTTCACCGGCATCCGCCGCTCCCCCGATTACGGCACCTTGCGCGTGGATGGTGCGGGTGGACGCAACGCCTTCTCGGCGATACCGCTCACGCCCTCGCGTCGGCGCAGCTCCGTCCACACGTCGTCCGGCGCCACGCCGCCATCCACCCACAGCACGAGCAGATGATAGAGCACATCGGCGCTTTCCGTAATCAACGCCGCCTTGTTGCGGGCCACGGCCTCGATGAGGCATTCGACCGCTTCCTCACCGAACTTCTGGGCGATCTTGTTCGTCCCGCGCGACAGCAGGCGCGCCGAGTGACTGACCAGGGGATCGGCCGACCGCCGGTCGAGCACCACGCCGTAGAGGCGGTCGAGCACGTCCGCGCGCTGGGCCGATGGCGCCGAGGCAACAGCTGGTGACCGCCGCTTGCCGCTGCTTCTCTTCGGCTTGCCGTTCGCCTTCGCCATCGTCAGGTGTGCACCAGGTCCGACGCAACCGGCCGCACCGGCAAGCCCGCGGCGCCCAGCGCCGTCTTGACATCGGCCACCCTGAACGTGCCGAAATGAAACACGGTCGCCGCCAGCAATCCGGTCGCGCCCGCCTCGGCCCCCTCGACGAAATGCTGGAGCGTTCCGACGCCGCCGGACGCGATGACGGGAAGCCGCACCGCCGCGCAGACCGCGCGAATCAGCGCCAGGTCGAAGCCTTGCCCGGTGCCGTCGCGATCCATGCTCGTGACCAGCAGCTCGCCCGCGCCGAGCGCCGCCACGCGACGGCACCACTCCACCGCGTCCATTCCCGTGTCGCGACGGCCGCCATGTGTATGGACGTGCCATTTCCCGGGCGCCGCCTGCTTGGCGTCGACGGCAACCACCACGCACTGGCTGCCGAACTTGCGCGCCGCTTCCGCCACCAGCTCCGGGCGTGCGACCGCAGCCGAGTTGATGCTGCACTTGTCGGCGCCCGCAAGCAGCAGCCGACGCATGTCATCGGTGGAACGGATACCGCCGCCGACCGTCAGCGGCAGGAACACGCGCGCGGCGGTGCGCGCCACGACGTCGAGAATTGTGTCCCGGTTCTCGTGGCTCGCGGTGATGTCCAGAAATGTCAGCTCGTCCGCGCCCGCCGCGTCGTACACCGCCGCCTGCTCGACGGGATCGCCGGCGTCCCGGAGGGAGACGAAGTTGACGCCCTTGACGACACGGCCGTCCTTCACGTCGAGGCACGGAATCACACGCAGCTTCAGCACGATGTAACCTCCCCCCGCAGTGATTGCGGCGAGCGTTCCCGCGATGCAAGTGCGCAGTTGGCGGACGAGCGATTTCGTAACAGAGGCGGACGGACGAAATGCCGATTGATCCGGTCAATCGGCGAGAACAGCAAGCGCTCCGGCCAGGTCGATGCGACCGTCATAGAGCGCACGTCCGATGATGACGCCTTCGATGCGGCCACCTGCCTCGGCGGCGACACGCTTCAGGGACAGCAGATCCTCGATCCCGCCGACGCCGCCCGATGCGATCACCGGGATGCGGACATGGGACGCGAGCGCGCGCGTGCCGTCGAGATCGAGGCCTCCGAGCATCCCGTCGCGGCCGATGTCGGTGTAGACGATCGCCGCCACGCCCGCGTCCTCGAATCGCGCGGCGAGGTCGTGCACCGCGAGGGTCGAGGTCTCCGCCCAGCCCTCGGTCGCGACAAAGCCACCGCGCGCATCGACGCCGACAACGACGCGCCCGGGATGTGCGCGCGCGGCTTCGCGCACGAGCGCCGGATTTTTCGCCGCCGCGCTGCCCAGGATCACGCGGCGCACGCCGCCGGCGAGCCAGCGGTCGATGCCCGCCATGTCGCGGATTCCGCCGCCGAGCTGCACCGGCACATCGACCGCGGCGAGGATCGCCTCGACCGCCGCACCGTTCACCGCGCGTCCGGCGAACGCGCCGTTGAGATCCACGACGTGCAGCCACGAACATCCCGCCGCGACCCAGGCGCGCGCCTGCGCCGCCGGATCGGTGCCGTAGACCGTCGCGTCCGCCATCTCGCCGCGGCGCAGCCGAACGCACGCGCCGTCCTTCAGGTCGATGGCGGGATAGAGCGTGAGCGCCGGCATCAGCCGATGCGCGAGCCCGGCTGCAGCAGCTTGAAGTAGTGGATGCCGCGGATCGTCCGACCGGCGACCCGCGCATAAGCCGGATGGATGCCCCAACGGATGTAGCCGAGCGACTCATAGAGCGCGATCGCCGCCTCTTGCGTCTCGCGCACGTCGAGATTGATGACGTGATAGCCGAGCGAGCGCGCACGCTCCTCCGCCCGCCGCGTCAGCAGGCGCGCGACGCCGTGACCGCGCGCATAGGGCGCGACGAAGCTGTGCATGAAGTGCGCGGCGAAAGCCTGCGCTTCGTTGTTGCGCGGCGGCCGGACGAGCTGCCCCGATCCGACGATCACGCCGTCGAGCCGGCCGACGAACAGCTCGCGCTCGGGGACCAGCAGCACGCCGCGGAAGTAGCGCTCCAGCGCCACCCGGCCCGGGGGCGCGACCCAGCCGAATCCGCCGCCGTCGATGATCGCCGCGTCCGCCGCCTCGCAGAGCGAACAGAGATCCTCGGCGCTGAACTCGCTCGCCCGCTCCACGGCAAGCCGGGTGCGGGGCGTCTGCTCTTCGAGGTCGGGTGCCACGATGTTGCTCACGGCGTCCAGCTCAGAAAATTCGCGAGAATGCGCAGCCCGACCTCCTGGCTTTTCTCGACGTGGAATTGCGTGCCCGCCCGATTGCGGGATGCGACCATCGCGACGACGGGGGACCCGTAATCGGTCGTCGCGATCACCTCGTCGTCGCGGCCGCCGGCGAGGGCATAGCCGTGGACGAAGTAGGCATGATCGCCCGGCCGGAGCCCGTGCAGGAGCGGATGCGCGCCGGGACGGAACTGCAGCTCGTTCCATCCCATCTGCGGCAGCCGCAATCCGTCCGGGGGCGCCATCGCCGTGATCTCGCCGCCGATCCAGGCGAAACCGGGCGTCACGTCGTGCTCCAGTCCGCGCTCGGCCATGAGCTGCATGCCCACGCAGATACCCAGGAACGGCGTGCCGCGCTCCGTCGTGCGGATCAGCGCATCGCGCAGGCCCGGAATCGCGGAAAGCCCGTGGGCGCAGTCGGCGAACGCGCCCTGACCTGGCAGCACGACGCGATCGGCGGCTTCGACGACGGCCGGCGAATCCGTGACGACGACGTCCGCGTCGATCCCGGAGCGCTCGGCGGCAACTGCCAGGGCGCGCGCGGCGGAGGCGAGATTGCCGCTGCCGTAGTCGAGCACCGCGACCTTCACCGGACCGCCGTCTCGATCAGGTCGGGACGGCGCTCGAGCAACTGCGCGAGCGCCGTGTCATGGTCGCGCGCGGCGACGACATGGGCGAGGCCGTAGCCGCTCCGCTCCAGAGACCAGCGGCGGATATCCTGGCCGAACAACCCGAGCAGCCACGACAGGCCGAACCCGGGCAGGGCATTCCATCCGTGCAGAGGCAGAAGCGCGATCAGAACGTAGGCGCAGATGGCGAGCACAGCCGCGAGCCACGCGCGGTGCGCCAGCAGCCAGAGCGGGCCGAAGATGAACGCGAGCCAGGAGAAGCCTTCGCGGACCAGCCTCGGTGCCGATTCCGGCCGGGTATGCGCCGTGAACACCCTCATAGCGTGCCCTTCGTGGACGGCACCGTGTCGGCGACGCGCGGATCTGGCTCGACTGCCATGCGTAGCGCGCGCGCCGTCGCTTTGTAGCACGCTTCCGCTACGTGGTGCGCGTTGGTCCCGGCGCGCATGCTCACGTGCAGCGTCATCAACGCGTTGTTGGCGAGGGCGCGGAAAAATTCCTCGAACAGCTCGGTATCCATCTCGCCCACCTTCGGCGCGCCGAACGGGACCGACCAGGACAGATGGGGGCGGCCCGAGAGGTCGATCGCCGCCTCGGCCAGTGCCTCGTCCATCGGCACGATGGCGTGGCCGAAGCGGCGGATGCCGCGCTTGTCGCCAAGCGCCTGCGCGATGCCCTTGCCCAGCACGATCCCGATATCCTCCGTGGTGTGGTGGAAATCGATGTGAAGGTCGCCTGTCGCCTTGATCCGCATGTCGATTAGCGAATGCCGTGCCAACGCGGTCAACATGTGGTCGAGAAAGCCGACGCCGGTTGCGACGTCGGCCTGGCCGGTCCCGTCGAGGTCGAGCGCGACCGAGATATCGGTCTCGGTCGTGGTGCGGGTGATCGTGGTGCTGCGGGCCATGTGGGCGCAGGACTAGCGCAGACGCGGCGGCGCGCCAAACCGCCGGATGGACGGTTGCGGGAACTCCGCGAATCGGTCTCTGTTGTGCGGGCGATGCTCCATATCATCAAGCTCGCCGTCGGCTGTCCCGACATCGCCGACCTGCGCGGCTGGCAGGCCGAGCGCGCGCGCACCCACCCCCCGCTGCGCCACCGCACGCGCAATTTCCCGCGGCGCGCGCCGGAGATCGTCGGGGAGGGGTCGATCTACTGGGTGATCGCCGGCGCGGTCCAGGTCCGCCAGCGCATCCGAGACATCATCGCCGACACGATGGACGACGGCTCGGCCTGTGCCGCCATGGTGCTCGACCCGAAGCTCGTCCCGGTCGAGCCGCGCCGGATGAAGCCTTTCCAGGGCTGGCGCTACCTTGCGGCCGACGATGCGCCGATCGATCTCGGCACCCGGCGTCGGGCGAGCGGCGAGGACCTGCTGCCGCCGCAACTTGCGCGGGAATTGCGGGGTTTGTGCCTGTTGTGAAGGTGCCGATCCGCGACGGGATGGTGCTGCTCCCAGGCTTCGCCGACGCCGAGGTGCTGCTCGCCTCAATCGAGGAAGAGGTCGCCGCCGCGGCGCCGTTTCGCCGCATGACCACGCCCGGCGGGCATACGATGTCGGTCGCGATGACCAATTGCGGCGCGCTCGGCTGGGTCAGCGACCGCTCCGGCTACCGCTACGACCCGATCGACCCACTGACCGGCCGGCCCTGGCCGCCGCTGCCCGACACATTCGCGCGCACGGCGCGTGATGCCGCCGCCGAAGCCGGCTTCGGCCCCTTCGCGCCCGACGCTTGCCTGGTCAACCGCTACGAACCGGGCACCAGGCTGACCGCCCATCAGGACCGGAACGAGCGCGATTTCGCGCAGCCCATCGTTTCCGTCTCGCTCGGCGTGCCGGCGGTCTTCTTCGTGCATGAAGGGACCGAACGGACCGGGCGCACGCGCAGCGTCAAGCTGGCGAGCGGGGATGTCGTGGTTTGGGGCGGGCCGGCGCGGCTCGCCTTCCACGGCGTCCGCGAGATCAAGCCGGGCGCCGATCGGCTGACCGGCGCGATCCGCTACAACATCACGTTCCGCCGCGCCGGGTAACCCAACGCCTTCGAGCCGGGGCGGGGCCGTCAGTGCCGCATCGGGCCACCCCGCACATGGCACGCCACCCAATGCCCGTCCGCCGTCTGCGTGAGCGGCGGCGCCTCGGCCGTGCAGCGCGGCTCGGCGAGCGGGCAGCGGGTGCGGAAGTGGCAGCCGCTGGGCGGGCGCATCGGGTTGGGGACCTCCCCGCCGAGCATGATGCGCTTGCGTTTCACCTTGGGGTCGGGAATCGGAACCGCGGAGAGCAGCGCTTCGGTGTAGGGATGCAGCGGCGTGTCGTAGAGCGCGCGCGCACTCGCGATCTCGACGACGCGGCCGAGATACATCACCGCGACACGGTCGCTGATGTGCTCGACCACCGAGAGATCGTGGGCGATGAACAGGTAGGTCAGCCGGAACTGCGTCTGCAGGTCGACCAGCAGGTTGATCACCTGCGCCTGGATCGACACGTCCAGCGCGGAGACCGGTTCGTCGCATATGATCAGCTTCGGCTCGACCGCGAGAGCGCGCGCGATGCCGATGCGCTGGCGCTGGCCGCCGGAGAATTCGTGCGGGAAACGGCGCATGTGGTCGGCGCGAAGCCCGACGGTTTCGAGCAGGTCCGCGACCCGCTCCTCGCGCGCGCGGCGGCTCTTCGCGAGCTTGTGGATGATCAGTGCCTCGGCGACGATCGTGCCGACGGTGTGGCGCGGGTTCAGCGACGCGAACGGATCCTGGAAGATGATCTGCATGTCGCGCCGCATCTGACGAAGCCCGTCGCCCGACAAGCGGGTGACGTCGCGGCCGTCGAACCGGATCTCGCCCGAGCTCGGCTCGATCAGGCGCATGATGCAGCGCCCGGTGGTCGATTTGCCGCACCCGGACTCACCCACGAGGCCCAGCGTCTCGCCGCGCGCGATATCGAGCGTCACGCCGCCGACCGCCTGCACGCGCGCGACGGTGCCGCCGAACACGCCCGACTTCACCAGGAAATCCTTGCGCAGATCGCGTACCGACAGCAGGGGCTCCGCCCCACTCATAGTACGCACGCGACCTTGTGGCCGTCGCCGACCGTGCGGAGCGGCGGCTCCTCGGCCGTGCACAGCGGCATCGCGTAGCGGCAGCGGGCGGCGAAGCGGCAGCCGGGCGGCGGCTGCAGCAGGCTCGGCACGGTGCCGGGGATCTGCTCCAGCCGCCCGCGGTGGCGCGCGGCTGCGTCGACGCGCGGAATCGAGCGGATCAGGCCCTGCGTGTAGGGATGGCGGGGGTTCGCGAAGAGCTGCTCGACCGGCGCCTCCTCGACGACTTTGCCGGCATACATCACCGCGACGCGCTGCGCGTTCTCCGCGACCACGCCCATGGCGTGGGTGATCAGCATGATCGCCATGCCGAGCCGCTCCTTCATCTCGGCGAGCAGCTCGAGGATCTGCGCCTGGATGGTGACGTCGAGCGCGGTCGTCGGCTCGTCGGCGATCAGCAGCGTCGGCCTGCAGGCAAGCGCCATCGCAATCATCACGCGCTGGCGCATCCCGCCGGAAAACTGATGCGGATAGTCGTGTACACGGCGTTCGGGATTGGAGATGTTGACGAGGCGCAGCATGTCGACCGCGACGGCAAGCGCCGCCTTGTGCGACACCTTCTTGTGTGCGCGCACACTCTCCGCGATCTGTTCGCCCACCGTGTAGACCGGGTTGAGCGACGTCATCGGCTCCTGGAACACCATGCCGATCTCGCGTGTGCGCACCTCGTCCATCGCGCCGGAGGTCAGCGGGATCAGGTCGCGCCCGCGCCAGAGGATCTGCCCGCTTTCGAAGCGGCCGGGCGGCATGTCGATCAGCTTGAGCACGCTGCGCGCGGTCACTGTCTTGCCGGAGCCGGACTCGCCCACCACGGCGAGCGTCTCGCCGCGGCGGACCGCGAGGCTCACGCCGTCGACCGCGCGCACCATGCCGTCGTCGGTGCGGAACCAGGTGCGGAGATCGCGGATCTCGAGGAGGTTCTCCGCCACGCGCTACACCACGCGCCTTGCGTCGAGCGCATCGCGCAGGCCGTCGCCGATGAAGTTGATCGAGAGCACGGCGAGGAAGATCGCGGCGCCGGGGAACAGCGCCCAGTGTGGGGCGATGTCGAGATAGTCTTTCGCGTCGAACAGGATGCGGCCCCAGGTCGGCGTGTCCGGCGGGAAGCCGAGGCCGAGGAAGGAGAGCGTCGATTCCGCGATGATCGCGTTGGCGACTTCGATCGTGCCGGCGACGATGACGGGACCGAGCGCATTCGGCAGGATGTGATGGACGACGAGGCGCAGCCGGGACGCGCCGAGTCCGCGCGCCGCCTCCACGAACTCCTTTTCCCGCAACGAGAAGAACTGCGCGCGCACGAGGCGGGCCACCGGCATCCAGCGCAATCCGCCGATCACCAGCACGATCAGCACGAACACGCCGCCTTCGAGACCGAGCGCGCGGCTGAGCGCGTCGCGAAAGAGATAGATGACGAGCAGCAACAGCGGCAGCTGCGGCAGCGACAGGAACAGGTCGGTGAGCCACATCAGCGCGGCGTCGACGGGTCCGCTCGCCATGCCCGAGACCGCGCCCACCAGGAGGCCCGCGAACACGGCGACCAGCATCGCGGCGACGCCGACCGCGAGCGAGATCCGGCCGCCATAGAGCAGCCGCGCCAGCAAGTCCTGCCCGAGATCGTCCGTGCCGAACGGATGCGCGGCCGTCGGGCCTTGCAGCTTGGCGCCGAAATCGATGTCGTCGATCGGGACGGCCCAAAGCGCCGGTCCGACGAGGATGGCGCCGATCAGCAACAGCAGGACGACGACGCTGACCACCGCAAGCCGGTGCTTGCGGAAGCGCCGCCACGCCTCCAGCGCCGGCGGAACCGAGCGCGCGCGGCTGACCGCGAGCGGAGCGGGTGCATCGACGCCGGCGAGCGCCGGCCCCTCTTCAGCGGAAAGCGATGCGGGGATCAAGCCAGCCATAGAGGATGTCTGCGATCAGGTTGAACAGGATGACGAGTGCCGCGAACACGAAGGTGACGCCCATGACCACCGGCGTGTCGTTGCTGAGGATCGACGTGATCAGCAGCGAACCGATCCCGGGCACGCGGAAGATCTGCTCGGTGATGATCGCGCCGCCGAACACCACGGGCATCTGCAGCGCCACCAGCGTCACCACCGGAATGAGCGCGTTGCGAACGACATGGCGCAGCATCACGCGCCGCGCGCCGATGCCCTTCGAGCGGGCGGTGGTGACATAGTCGAGCTTGATCACGTCGAGCACGGAGGCACGCACGAACCGTACCAGCGAGGCGCCCTGGAACAGGCCGAGCACCGCGACCGGCATGATCGACTGGCGGATCTCTTCTCCCCACCACGCCAGACCGGTGGAGTTCAGGTCGGCGCGATAGACGAAAGGCAGCCAATTGAGCTGGATGCTGAACACCAGAATGAGCAGCAGGCCCGTGAAGAAGGTCGGCAGCGAGAAGCCGATGAACGCGATGGTGTTGGCGACCTGGTCGAACACCGAATAGGGCCGCGCGGCCGCGAGCACGCCGACCGGCAGCGCGATCAGGATCGCGAGGATCTGCGACGCGCCGATCACCACGATGGTGACCGGCAGACGCTGCAGGATCAGCCGATCGACGTCGATGCGGCTGACAAACGAGAATCCCCAGTCTCCGCGCAGCATCGCGAACAGCCAATGCACGTATCGCAGCCAGATCGGGTCGTTCAGACCCAGGCTCGCGCGCATCGCCGCCTGCACCGAGGCGGGAACATTGGGATTGCTGACGAGCTCGCCGAGCGGATCTCCGGGCGCGAGCGCGAGGACGCCGTAGAGCACGATGCTGATCCCGAGCACGCTCGGGATCGCCAGCAGCAGTCGGCGAAGGAGATGCGCCCCCGACATCTACTTCGCCACGGCGCCGAGGGCCGGCATGGCCGGCACGGCGCTCAGGTTGTCATGTACCAGTCGGCGAGATCCCAGATATAGCTGTCGAATCCGCTCAGCTCGCAGACCATCCCGTCCTTCACCGCGGCGACGTTGGGGCGCGTGACCACCGGGATGGAAACGAAATTGTTAATGACGAGATCGTTGAGCTTGATCAGCAGCGCGGTCCGCTTCACCGGGTCGAGCTCGCTCTCCTGCTGGTGGTAGATGCGGTCGAACTCGTCGTTTTGCCAGCGGGTGATGTTCCGGCCCTGCCACTTGTTGTCCTTCTGCGCCGCCTCGCTGCCGAGGAACAGCTGCAGCCAGATGCTCGGATCCGGCTGGTTCGGGCCGGTCGTGTACATCTCGAGGTCGGCGTAGAAGTGCGGATAGGTGTCCGGGTTGGCGACGTCGGAGGAGAAGAACACCGAGGAGACGACGGATTTGATCTCGAGATTGATGCCCGCCTTCTTGCATGCCTGCTTGACGATCTGCTGCGTCTTCTGGCGGGGCTGATTGGTCGATGTCTGATAGAGGTAGCTGAGCGTCTTGCCGTCCTTGGCGCGGATGCCGTCGGGTCCCGGCTTCCACCCTGCCTTGTCGAGAATGGCGTTCGCCTTCTCGATGTTGAACTCCCACTTCGTATTGGGCGAATTGTAGCGGGGGGGGTTGTAGACGACGTTGGTAACGGCCGCGCCGGCACGTCCGTAGATGTATTTGTGCACCGAGTCCTTGTCGATCAGCAGCGAGAGCGCTTGCCGGACGGCGGGGTCGGAGAGGCTCGGGTGCTTCGTCTTCAGGCTCGAGCGCTCGCCGTCCACCTCCACGTTGGGATCGGTGAAATTGAGGAAAATCTGCTCCAGACTGCCGCCGTCGGTCACCCGCACGTGGCCCTTGCCGGAGGCCTCGAGCTTCGTCAGCACATCGTCCTCGACCTGCATGTTCCAGGCGAAATCGTATTCGCCGGTTTGCAGCACGGCGCGCGCGGCGGACGCGGCGTCACCGCCGCCCTTCATTTCGACGGCGTCGAAATAGGGGCGGTTCGGCTTGTGATAGTTCGGGTTGATCACGCCCGACACGATGTCGCCGGGCCGGAACTCCTTGAACAGATAAGGGCCGGTGCCGACAGGCGCGAGATTGGTCGGCGCCTCGCGCGATTTCGCACCGGTGTAGTTCTCGAACAGATGTTTGGGGATGATCATGCCGGTGGCGCTGACGAAGGCCTCGGCCCAGAACGGGCGCGGCGTCTCCGATGTCAGCCGAACCGTGTGGTCGTCGAGCTTCTCGGCGGTGATCGTGTTGTAGCTGCCCGCCGTCACCGCGGCGGTGGCGGGGTCGCGGGCATAAGCCCAATTGAACACGACATCGTCGGCGGTGAACGGTTTGCCGTCATGCCATTTGACGCCCTGCTTGAGCTTCCAGACGACCGATTTGCCGTCGCCGGCGAGGCCGCCGTTCTCCAGCGTTGGCAACTCTGCGGCGAGGATCGGCTGGAGGTTGGCTTGCGAATCCCAGGCGGCGAGCGGCTCGTAGAACAGGCGTGAGCCGTCCTGGTCTTTCGTCCCGACCGCGAAATGGGGATTGAGCAAGGTCGGACCTTGCCACCACAGGAGCTTGAGCGTGCCGCCGCCGCCGGCCTTGGTGGGCTTGTATGCGTAGGATGGCGAGGGCTGCGCCATCGCGACGCCGCTCAACGCGAGGATCTGGTTCGCGAGCGGCGCGCTCAGCCCGACGGCCGCGAGTTGTCGGATGAAGCCGCGGCGGGACAGACGGCCCCGCTTCACGCGCTCGATCAGGCCCGTCAGATCACGATGGTCCATGGTGCGGCTCCCGTTTGCACGACCGGGAAGCAGGTTGCATGCCATTCCGGTCGCTGCGCCGGGGGAGCCAATCACCCCTTTGCGTGATCGTCAACGCTCATCTGCGCTGATTGCAATGGCGCTCCTGCGTGAGGCCATACACTCGCCGGTTGGCGATCGGGAGTGCGACGAATGAGCGGCAGCAATTGGCGTTTCGGCGTGGGCGACGTGGCGCCGCCAGGGACCAAGGCGCAGGGCTTCGTCGCCTGGGGCGATCCCGTCCTGGACGGCGCCGGGCTGCAGTGGCCGTTCACCGCGATCCACGGCGCGCATCCCGGACCGGCGGCGCTCGTGCTCGCCGGCGTTCACGGCTCGGAATATCCGTCCATCGATGCGGCGCTGCGGCTCGCCGCGGAGACGGATCCGGCCGATGTGAACGGCCAGATCCTGTGCCTGCCGCTGCTCAATCCCGCGGCGTTCTGGGGCCGCGTCGCCTATGTCGCGCCGGCGGACAACGTCAATCCGAACCGCGCCTATCCCGGCAAGCCCGACGGCACGTTCAGCGAGCGGCTCGCGCATCACGTGACGCGGAAGGGCATCACACGGGCGGACTGCGTGATCGATTTGCATGGCGGCGATCTGCCGGAAGCGCTGGTGCCGTTCTCCATCTACATCGAGTCCGGGAATGCGGAGGTGGACCGCAAGAGCCGCGCGCTGGCGGAGGCGTTCGGGCTCGAAGGGCTGATGGTGCATCGCGCCGAACGCGCGCCGATCGCAGGCACGACGTATGCCGCCGCGGCGCTCAACGGCGTGCCTGCGATCATCGCCGAGGATGGCGGGGCGGGGTACTACGACCCGGCGGTGGGACACCGCATGTTGCGCGGACTGCGGAACGCGCTGCGCAGCGTCGGCGTGCTGTCCGGCGCGGCGGAAGCCATGCCGAAGCCGCGTGTGTACCGCGGCGGGTTCACATGGCTGCGCTCGAAAGAGGCAGGATTCTTCCGGCCGGCGGTGAAGGTCGGCGACGAGGTCAAGGCGGGTCGGAAACTCGGCACGATGTTCGACCTGTTCGGGCGCGCGATCGAGGAGATCGCGACGCCCGATACCGGGCGGGTGTTGTTCATCGTCGTCAGCCCCGCGATCGCGAAGGACGGGCTGATTTGCGGGGTGGGCGTGGATTGACGCGGGTGCTCAGCCGTTGTGCTGCACCCGCACCTTCCCATCCTGCATCACGAACCGCACGTCGTTCAGCCGCTTGAGATCATCGAGCGGATTGCCAGCGACGACGAGCACGTCGGCGGCGAGGCCGGGCTTGAGCCGGCCGGTGCGATCCGCGATGCGGATCACGTCGGCGGCGCGCCCGGTCGCGGCGACGATCGTTTCCATGACCGGCATTCCGCCCGCGTGCATCAGCTGCATCTCGAGCCCGAGATCGTCGAAGCGAGTGAAGCGCCAGCCCGCGTCGGTGCCGGCGACGAAGGTGACGCCCGCGGCGTAGAGCTGCTGGAATTGCGCGAGATTCTCGTCGTACATGCGGCGCCAGCGCGTGACGGTGAACTGCTCGTCCGGCGTGGGATCGGACTTGCCGCCGAGCTCGCGCAGGATGGCGCCGCCGACGGCGAGCGTGCCGGTGACGGGAATGCCGGCGCGCGCGATCTTCTCGCCGACAGCCGGCTCGTATTTCTGCGGCGCGTTGGGACCGGTGATGAAACTTGCGTGCTCGATCTGATCGAAGCCGGCGTCGATCACGTCCTCGATCGCGCGGGCGCAGAGTGCGTGCGCGGTCGCCATGCGGCCGTTGCGGTGCGCCTCGTCGGCGAGCGCCTTCAGCTCCTCCGGCCGGAACGACGGCAGCCAGGAGAGCGTGCCGACGGTGCCGCCGCCGGTCGCCATGACCTTGATGAAGTCGGCGCCACGCTTGCACATGTTGCGCACGATGCAGCGGCAGCCGTCCTCGCCGTCGGCTTCGCCGCCCCACGGCCAGGTATGGCCGCCGGTGATGGTGATCGGCTGGCCGCCAGCGACGATCTTCGCCGCCGTGCCGTGGCCGAGCTGCAGCGCGCGGCGGAGATCGAACACGGTGTCGCGCGCGGCGCCGACGTCGCGGACGGTGGTGATCCCGGCGTCGAGCGCGGTGCGGGCCGTGTGCGCGGCGATGGCGAGGAGCACGCCGTCGGTTTCGCGCATGATCGTCTCCAGCAGCGAACCGTCGCCGGGGAGATTGAGATGCACGTGCGTGTCGATCAGCCCCGGCAGGATCGTGCAGCCCGGAAAGGACATCGTCTGCGTTCCAGGCGGCACCGCGCCTTCGGGGATGCCGCCCGCGTGCACGGCGGCGATCTTCCCGCCGTCGGTAATCAGATAGGGGTCGTCGATCGGGGTGGCGCCGGTGCCGTCGATGAGGCGATCGGCGCGGAGGATGGTCGGCATCTCCGGCATCACTTCGAAAGCTGCGCCGCGCCGAAATACTCGAAGCCGCCGCCCGACCAGGTCAGCCCGGTGAGGTTCTTCGAGATCATCACCTGATCGACGTTGAGATGGATCGGCATCTCCAACGCCTGCTCCATGATGATCTTCTGGGCCTGTTGATAGAGCTGCGCGCGCTTCGCCGGATCGGATTCCATCTGCCCCTGGCTGATCGCCTCAGTCAGCGCCGGATCGGTGAAGTGGGCGAAGTTGAAGTACTGGTCCGGCAAGTACCAGAGATGCAGCGCGTCCGGATCGACGCCGACATATTGCAGCGGCGTCATCGACATCTCGGCGTTCAGGTTCGCCGAATACCAGGCGGGGACGGCAAGCTGCGTCACCTGCGCATCCATGCCGACCTTGCGGAGATAGCCCTGGATCGCCTGCGCGAGCAGCGGATATTCCGGCACCGTGGCGATGGCGGTGATGTTGAGCGTCAGGCGCTTGCCGCCCTTCTCGTAGAACTCGCCGTTCTTCGTCCAGCCGTCCGCCTTCAGCGTCTCCTCCGCCTTCGCGGGATCGTAGGGATACATCGTGCCGAGCGAGGCGTCGTAGCCGAGCATCCCCGGCTCAAGCGGCGTGTTGCTGATCGGGTGCGCGCCGTTGTCGGCGAGCTGGATCACGCCCTGCTTGTCGGTGGCGTAGAGGATCGCCTTGCGGACCGCGAGCTCGCTGGTCGGCCACTTCTTCGTGTCGATCGGCGCGAAGATCCCCATCCCGCTGATCGGCACGGGCACGGCGATGAAGCGTCCGCCGGCGGCGAGCGTCTTGAAGAAGATGCCGGGCGTTTCCTGCATCATGTCCGACTGGCCGCTCTGGAACGCGCTGATCCGCGCCTGCGAATTCGGCACGATCTGGAAGGTGATCTGCGCGATGTCGGGCGGCC
>DATAPS010000333.1:0-4013 GCA_036265085.1 Acetobacteraceae bacterium
CGATGATCGCCGCCGAGCCGCGCCGCATGGGCCGCATCCTGCGTTCGCTCTGCCGCATGCTCGGCGTGAGCGAGATCCCCGACCTGCTGAAGCTACCCTCGCAGGCCGATGTCGTGACCGTCGACTGGGCGGCGGTCCGCACGATGATGGAGGCCGAGAAGGCCGCCCAGGCCGCCGGCCTGCCGCCGCCGGTCTGGCCGCAACCGCCGCGGCCGACGCGGCGCAGCAAGCATCCGTTCCCGCCGTTCCGCTTCTACATCACGAGCCACGGGCCGCCGCTGCGGGCGCAACCGCAGTGAGCGCGCCGCCCGCGCCCGTCCGCTCATCGCACCCTTTCCGCGCATCGCGCGGAGAGGCGCGGCCTCATGCGCGACATCGAGGCGGGTCAGCAAGAAAACATGGCGCACGCGTAGCCTGCCAGGTCCGAGGCCGGACGCATTCTCACGCGTTCGCCAGCACCGCGTCGCACACCCGCGCCACATCCCCCTCGCTCATGTCCGGATGGATCGGCAACGCAAGAATCCGGGTCGCGAGATCCTCCGAGACCGGCAGCGCCACGCCGTCATGCGCGTCGCGATACGCGGGCTGTTGGTGCAGTGGTTTCGGATAATAGATCGCGGTCGGCACGCCGGCCGCGCGCAGCCCCGCCTGCATCCGGTCACGGGCGGCAGTGTCGGTGACAAGAATCGCGTAGATCGCCCAGGCGCTCTCGCTGTCGGGCACCCGCGCCGGGATCGTCACTGCGTTCCCGAGCCGCGAATCATATGCCGCGGCGATCACGGCGCGGGCGCGGAGTTCATCCTCGAACACCGTGAGCTTCGCCAGCAGCACCGCCGCCTGCAGTGTGTCGAGCCGCCCGTTCATGCCGGTCCGCAACACCTCGTAGCGCGTGGTTCCCTCGCCATGCGTGCGCAAGCTCCGATACAGCTCCGCCCGCTCGGCGCTCTCGGTCAGCAGCGCGCCGCCGTCCCCGTAGGCGCCGAGCGGCTTGGAGGGAAAGAAGCTCACCGCGGTCGCGTCCGCCTCGCGGCCGAGCCGCCGCCCGTCCAGGCTGGCGCCGAAACTCTGGGCGCAGTCGTCGAGGAGGAAGAGGTTCTCGCGCGCTGCCACTTCGCTCAGGCGCGGCCAGTCGGCGGGCTGGCCGAACAGGTCGACGCCGATGATCGCCCGCGGCCGCGATCCGCCGGCGCGGCGGACGGCCGCGATGCGCGCGTCGAGATCATCGGGATCGAGCTGGAATGTGCGCGGATCGACATCGACGAACACCGGAGTGGCGCCGAGCACCAGCGGCACTTCGGCCGTTGCCGTGTAGGTAAACGCGGGGAGGAAAACCGCGTCGCCGCGGCCGACGCCCTCCGCCATCATGGCAATCTGCAAGGCGTCGGTGCCCGAACTCAGGCCAACGCAATGGGCAGCGCCGCAGAACGATGCGAGCTGCGCCTCCAGCTCGGCGACCTCGGGGCCGAGGATGAACTGGCAATGCCCGAGCACCACATCGATCCGCCGCCGCAACTCGCTCGCGATACGCGCCTGTTGCGCCTTGAGATCGAGGAACGGGAGCGGCCCCGCGTCGTTCACCGCCGCTGCTCCGCGACGCTCTGTCCGCCCCCGGCGTTGTGCGCGAATTCGGGGACGAACCGCCCGAGCAGCGTGAGTGCCAGCTTCGGCTGGCCGCCGCGCGCGGCGGCCGCGATCTCGTCGATCGTGCGGCCGACGATCGCCGGGTCGGCGGTCCGCGGGGTCGCGATCAGGAGCCCTGGCGTGCCGGTCGGTACCGGCGGCTCGCGGCCGTGAAATAGCTCCTCGTAAAGTTTCTCGCCGGGGCGCAGGCCGGTGAAGCAGATCTCGACGTCCTCGTGCGGGCGCAGCCCGGCGAGACGGATCATCTGGCGGGCGAGATCGACGATCTTCACCGGCTCGCCCATGTCGAGCACGAAAATTCCCCCGTTCTCGACGCCCTGCTCCGGCGCTGCCCCCACCACGCTCGCCTGCAGCACCAGTCCGACCGCCTCACGCACCGTCATGAAATAGCGCTGCATGTCGGGATGCGTGACCGTGATCGGGCCGCCGCGGGCGAGCTGGCGTTGGAACAGCGGCACCACCGATCCGGTGCTCCCGAGCACGTTGCCGAACCGGACGGTGACGCAGCGCATGCCCGCGCCGGACGACCGCGCCGCGATGTCGAGCGCCTGGCAATACATCTCCGCCAGTCGCTTCGACGCGCCCATGACACTGGTGGGATTGACCGCCTTGTCAGTGGAGATCAGGACCATGACCTGCGCCCCCCCCGCCCGCGCCGCCTCGGCGACGTGGCGGGTGCCGGCGGCGTTGGTCAGCAGGCCCTCGAGCGGGTTCGCCTCCACCATCGGCACGTGCTTCAACGCCGCGGCGTGGAACACGAGCTCCGGCCGAAGATCCATGCATACCGCCCGAATGCGGGCGGCGTCGCGGACGTCGGCGATCACCGGCAGGCGCGCCACGCCCGGGTGGCTCTCGGCCAGCTCCAGGTCGATCTGCCAGAGCGCGTATTCGCCGTTGTCGAGGAGCACCAGCTGGGCCGGGCCGAGTGCGGCCACCTGCCGCGCCAGCTCCGCCCCGATCGTGCCGCCCGCGCCGGTCACCAGCACGCGCCGCCCCTGCACGAGCCGCGCCATGCCCTCGCGGTCGAGCGGAACCTGCGCCCGGTTGAGCAGGTCCTCGATCGCGACCGGCTTCAGCTCGACCGGCGTGCGGCCGGCGGCGGTGTCGAGCGCGGTCGGGCGGGGCGCGCGGGCGACGCGCAGGCCGAAGCGGTCCGCGACGTCGATCAGGCGGGCGAGGGCCGCGCCCGACAGGTCGGGTTCGGTGATGACGAGCGCGGCGGGGAGCCGGCCATCCGCATGCAGGCGGGCGAGAACCGCCTCGGTCTCCTTGATGGCACCGAGGATCGGCGTTCCGTGAATGCGCCGGCCCGTCTGGGCGCGGCCGAGCGAGATCAGGCCCATGACGCGGTAAGGTGCGGCACGATCGCCGGCGAGCGCGCGGATGAACAGGTCGGCGCCGTCGCCCGCGCCGACGAGCAAGACCGCGCTCGTCGCGTCGCCCTGGTGTGGTGTCTCCTGCATCGCCCGATAGCCCACGCGCGGAACGGCCAGGAGGACCATCAGGACGAGCGCGTGGATCACCGCGAAACTCGGCCCGGGCACGGCGACGCCCGCTGCATGCAGCCCCAGTCCGTAGAGCGCGACGGCGGCGACGCTGGCCGCAGCGACGCCGAGCAGGTCCTCGGTGCCGGTGAAGCGCCAGTATTGGGCCGAGAGCCGGAACGGGAGGCCGGCGATCAGCAGCGCCGCAGCGCCCCACAGGATCTGCAGCGGCGTGCCGAATGCGTCGGCGGACGGGGCGGCCAGCAGATGCGTCAGCGGCACCGCGAGAGCGGCGAGGAGCCCGTCATGACCGACGTTGAGTGCGAGTCGCCAAGCCGCGCGGCGTGTCACCATGCGCCCCTATACCGTGGCGGGGGCTGGGCGCGAAGCCGAGCCGCCGGGTAAGAGCTTTGCATGACGCTCGCGGCCTTCCTCCGCCACATGGTGTTCTGCGCGGCCCTCGCCGGGGTGTCTGCCGTGGTGGTCCGGGCGATGATCAACGCCCGCGTCATGGACCGGCCGAGCACCCGCAAGGCGCACACCAACCCCACGCCCAAGGGCGGCGGCGTCGGCATCGTGGTCGCGTTCATGCTCGGCATCGTGGTGCTCTACGACTACGCCGCCTTCTCGCGTCTCGCCGAGCCGTATTTCCGCGGGGTGATCCTGGCGGCGTTTCTGATCGCGGTGATCTCCTTTCTCGACGACATCCGCGACTGGAGCTTCACCATCAAGCTCGCCGCGCAGCTCGTCGCGGCCCTCGCCGTCGTCAGCAGCGGGCTCTACGTGCGTTCCTTCAATCTGCCATACTTCGGCGCGCTCGACCTGGGACTGGTCGGCGCCGCCGCCACGATCGCCTGGATCCTGTTCGCGACCAACGCGATGAATTTC
>DATAPS010000334.1:0-9930 GCA_036265085.1 Acetobacteraceae bacterium
CTATCGCACAGAGCCGCATCCGCAGGCGCCGAAACTGGCCCCCGATGCCCACGGGCTGATCTGGCTACCGGAAGCAGCTTTCCCCGCCGCTTTCGCACCACATGCGTCTGCCGAAGAGCAGGCGGTGCTCTTCGCCGTCCAGCGGCCGATCGCGGTTCCCTGCATCAGCACGAAAGTCGGACGGCCGCTTTGGCGAGGCCGCCCGGCCTGGTTCCTGCTCGCCGAGGACAATCACATGATCGTTGCGTCGACACAGCGATTCATGGCCGAGCGGATGAAAGCCGAGATCCGTTCGCACGCGGTGGATCATATACCGTCCGTCACGGCCCCTCATGCGGTGGTGGACATCATCCTGGAGGCGACACGCGCCGCCGCGGGTCACTGACGGCCGGGGAGAGCATCATGAGCCACGTCAAATACCTCACCGCCGATGTCGATGGAGTCCGAGTGTTCTATCGCGAAGCGGGAGCACGCGACGCGCCTGCGCTTCTCTTGCTGCATGGCTTCCCGAGTGCGGGCCACATGTTCCGCGATCTGATCCCGCTTCTATCCGATCGCTACCGCGTCATCGCACCGGATCTGCCCGGCTTCGGCCAATCCGACATGCCGCCGCGTACGGCATTCACCTACACGTTCGACCGCATCGCGCATGTGATCGACCGGTTCACCGAAATTGTCGGCCTCAGCCGGTTTGCGATCTACGTCTTCGACTACGGCGCCCCGACGGGCTTCCGCATCGCCGTGGCGCATCCGGACCGCGTCACGGCGATCATCTCGCAAAACGGCAATGCGTACGAGGAGGGCCTGAGCGACGGCTGGACTCCCATTCGGGCCTATTGGGAGGACCCGTCGGCGGCCAATCGCGAAGCCCTGCGCACCTTCCTGACGCCACAGACGACGCATTGGCAGTATACGCACGGCGTTGCCGACCCCGCGTCGGTCTCGCCGGACGGCCAGTCCCTCGACAATTTCTATCTGGCGCGACCGGGTGCTGACGAGGTGCAGCTCGATCTGTTCGGTGATTACAAGAGCAACGTCGCGCTCTACCCGGCCTTCCAGAACTACTTCCGGACCTACAAGCCGCCGTTTCTCGCGATCTGGGGCAAGAACGATCCGTTCTTCCTGCCGCCGGGCGCCGAGGCGTTCAAGCGCGACAATCCGGGCGCGATCGTCCGCTTCCTCGATACCGGCCACTTCGCGCTGGAGACGCACGCGGACGAGATCGCGGCGGCGATCCGCGACTTCCTCTCCCGCTGATTTCGCAACGCGGCGCCCGCTCCCGGCGGGAGCCGGAATCAATTGGAGATCCGTCATGCGTGACATCGTTGGACAGGCAGACCACAGAAAGAGCCGCGGCATGATCGGTCTCACCGTACGCACGCTCATCGCAGGCTGTTTGGTGCTTACCAGCGCCGTTGGCGCCACCAAGGCAGACCCTGAGCTCGTCACGGGAGCCAGCCAGGGCATCGGCCATGCGACGGCTGTCCGCCTCGCGCGCGACTTCGCCTCGATCGCGACTGGTGGCGCGGAACCGCGCGGAACCCGCCGGTTACGGGAAAGTACCGGGTAGCAGCCGACGTCCGCATCGTGTTGTGTCCCCGCGATGTCTGCGTCCTCACCCTCCTCCAGCTCGGGCGATCTGCTCGACCGCATCGTCGGTACGGCGGAGCGTATGGTGCGGGCGGTCGCCGCGGCGGACGGGAGCGCTGCGGACAAATTCCTGGCGATGTCCCTCATCGTGATGACGTTCATACGCGTCGCGACGATCTACCTGCGCTGGAAGGCGGGGCTGCTGCCGGTGCCGCGCGGCGCGGCACCCGATCGCGGGCCGAGCGCACCGCCGGCGTCCACGCAACCGTCATTGCCGCGGGATAGGGCGGCGGTCGCGCACGCCGATCAGCACGGCCACCGGCCCGGCGCATCCCGGCGCGCATCGTCTCCGGCCGGCGGCGAGCTCGCCAGTTCGACAGAAGTGTTGGACCCGGCGACCACCGACGGTTCGGCCTGCCCAGTGCTGCTCACGCGCCGGCCCGATCCACGCAGCCCGCCGAGTCTGCACGCCCAATTCGAAAAATGGACCACTGCGCCGGTTCGTTCGCACGAACTTACCGTTGCGATATCATAACTAACGAGGCCGCATAAGCGGACCTCGGCGCCATCGCGCGCCCGAGGGGTTCTCCGCGCGCGTCGTGGATGCCATAAGGCGGCCGCCATGCGCTTCCTCTACCACCTGCCGCTGTCGCCGTACTGCCGCAAAGTCCGCCTCGCGCTTTCCGAGAAGCGGCTCCCCTTCGAGCTTCGCGTGGAAAAAGTGTGGGAGCGGCGGCCCGATTATCTCGAGTTGAACGCGGCGGCGACGGTGCCGACGCTGCTCGAAGACAGCGGGCTCGCGGTGCCGGACTCCAGCGTCATCTGCGAGTATCTGGAAGAAGCGTATCCCGACAATCCGCTGCTCGGCCGCACGCTCGGCGAGCGCGTCGAGGTGCGGCGCCTGGTCGCGTGGTTCGACGGCAAGTTCGCGATCGACGTGACGCGCAATCTCAACGACGAGAAGTACCTCAAGCGACTCGCCGGCTGGGGTCAGCCGGACGCAACCGCCCTGCGGGTCGGCTACGCCAATCTCCGCGAGCATCTGCACTACGTCGGCTGGCTCGCCGAAACCCGGAAGTTTCTGGCAGGTGCCGCGATCTCGCTCGCCGATCTCGCGGCCGCCGCGCATCTGTCGGTGCTGGACTATCAGGGCGATGTCGACTGGAGCATCAGCCCGCCGGTGCACGAATGGTACGCGCGGATCAAGTCACGTCCGAGCTTCCGCGCTCTGCTCGCCGACCGCGTGCCGGGCATGTCGCCGCCGGCGCACTACGCCGATCTGGATTTCTGATCTCAGCGCCGCTCCGGGCCGGCCTCGAGCAGCGCCAGATCCTGTTGCGCGAGATCGGCGGTGGCGCTGTCCGGCGCGAGCTTCATCGCCTGCTGCCAGTCCGCCTGCGCACCCGCGACGTCGCCTTTCCGCTGCCGCAGGATGCCGCGCTCCAACAGGGCCTCGGCATTTTCCGGGTCCGCGAGAAGAACCCGGTCGATGTCGTCCTGCGCCAGATCGAGCTGCCCGAGATGTCGCCACGCGGAACCGCGCAGCACCATCGCATCGAGCCGGTGCGGATCGATCTCGATCGCGCGGTCGAGGTCGTCGATCGACTCCTGGAACTTGGCGAGCGCCCCAGCAGCGACCGCGCGGTCGACGAGCAGGTCGGGATCGTCGGACGCGAGCGCGAGCGCGGATGTCGCGGCGGCGTAGGCGCGCGGAATGTCGTTCGCCATCTCCCAAGCTTGCGCCGCCTGCCCGAAGACCATGGCCCGCGCGGCCGGCGGCGCAGAGCTGGCACGCGCCAGTGACTCCAGCATCTGCGCACCGAGCTGCGGCTCGCCCATCGCGATGCGGGCGAGCGCGAGGCAATGCGCCGCGGCTTCGCCCCCGCCGTTGCTCTGCCACGCTTCCGCCTCCGCGCTGGCGCCGGGCGCATCCTCGTTCAGCATGTCGAGGCAGCGTTCGTAGCGATCGCCTTCCGCGATGCGCGGCGGCACCGGCGGAAGCGGCAGAGGAGCCGCGGGCGCGGCGTCCGGCTTCGGCGCAGCCTCGTCGGCCAGGGCAGCGGTCTCGCCGTGCGTTCCGATCCAGAACGCCCCGACGCTGGCAGCGGCTGTTGCCGCCAGGACGGCTGCGCTCACGAGGGTTGCCCGCATGTTCATTGTTTGTCCAGTCTAGCGTCCGGACCGAGCCATCGCAATTCGCGGGATCATGACGAAGCACAACCTGTTGGTGTTCGGGCTCGGCTACAGCGGCAGCGCGATCGCAAGTCTTGCTTGCGCGCGGGGCATCGCAGTGATCGCGACGTGCCGAGGCGCGGCGGGGACGCCGTGCATCCCGGGGGTGCGCGCCATTGCCTTCGACGCGGCGGCGGACGCGATTCGGCGAGCGACGCTGATTGTTTCGACGGCTGGGCCGGGCGAGGCGGGCGATCCGGTCTTGCGGGAATTCGGCGCCGAGATCGCGGCGGCGCCGCATCTGCGATGGGCCGGCTACATGTCGACGATCGGCGTATATGGCGACCGGGGCGGCGCATGGGTCGACGAGGATACCCCGGTCGCGCCCGGGTCCACCCGGTCGCAGCGCCGGGTCGAGGCGGAGCAGGCCTGGGCGGCGCTCGGCGCGCGGATGCGTGTCGATCTGTTCCGTACGGGTGGGATCTACGGGCCGGGCCGGTCGGCGCTCGACGCGATCCGTGCCGGTCGCGCGCGCCGCATCGTCAGGCCGGGGCATACGTTCAGCCGTATCCATCGCGACGATATTGCTGCGGCCATAGTTGCCGCCGCCCTGCAGGAGTGGTCACCCGGGGCGCGCGTGCTCCATCTGGCCGACGACGAGCCGGCGGAGAACGCCGCGGTGGTGAGCGAGGCGGCGGCCCTCCTCGGCGCGCCGCTGCCGCCGCTCGTCGATTATGCGGGTGCAATGGCGGCGATGAACCCGCTGGGGCGCAGTTTCTGGGCGGAGAGTCGCAAGGTCGCGTCGGCCAAGACGCAGGCGGCGCTTGGGCTGCGGTGGCGGTATCCGACCTATCGCGAAGGGCTACGCGCGATCGTCGCCGAAGAGCGCCGCGACGGTGCGCACGAGGAGTGAAAGGTCCTCCGGGCGGGAGAGCCGGTGCTCCCCATCCTTGATCAGCGTGACCTGCACGTCCGCACTGGTGATGCGCCCGGCGATCTGCAGCGCGGTCTCCCACGGCACGTCGGGATCGCGCTGGCCCTGCAGCAGCCGCACCGGCGCGTCGAACGCGATCGGCGCTTCGAGGATGAGGTGACGGCGGCCGTCCTCGATCAGCGCGCGGGTGATGGGCGTCGGCGGCCCGTACTCGCTTGGCACGTGCAGGACGCCCTCACGCATCAGCCGGTCCTTCTCGTCCGGCGTCATCGACTGCCACATCAGTCGTTCGGTGAAGTCCGGCGCCGCTGCGATCCCGACCAGCCCGGCGACGCGGATGGGCATGGCGCGGGCGAGCAGGAGCGCGATCCAGCCGCCCATCGAGCTGCCGACCAGGATCAGCGGCCCCTCGGTGAGCGCCTCGATCACGTGCCGCGCGTCGTCGCGCCAGCGGCCGATCGTCCCGTCGGCGAACGCCCCGCCGCTGGCGCCGTGGCCCGAGTAGTCCAGGCGCAGCAACGGGCGGCCGACATCTCCGCACCACGCGTCGAGCGCGACTGCTTTTCCGCCGCTCATGTCACTCGCGAAGCCGGGCAGGAACACGATGGTCGGGCCTGTGCCTGGGCGGCGTGCCCAGGCGAGCATCACACCGTCGCCGCGGTCCAGAGTGCCGTGCTCTTCCATCCCCGCATCTTCCGCCGTGGTGTCCGCGTGATATAGCGCCGCGATGCACCGCCCTCCCTATCCGGTCGTCCTACAGGTGCTGCCGGCGCTCGGCGGCGGCGGCGTCGAGCGCGGGACGGTCGAGATCACCTCGGCGATCGCCCAGGCCGGCGGCACGCCGCTGGTGGCGAGCGCCGGCGGCCCGCTCGCGATCTCGGTGGAGCGGTCGGGGGGACGGAACATCATCCTGCCGCTGCACACCAGGACGCCGTGGGGCATACTCCGCAACGCCACGCGGCTCGCACGCGTGATCCGCTCCGAGCAGGTGGACATCGTGCACGCCCGCTCGCGCGCGCCGGCCTGGTCGGCGTGGCTGGCGGCGCGGCGGACCGGCGTGCGGTTTGTGACGACCTATCATGGCAGCTACGGCGAGGATCTTCCGCTCAAGCGCCGCTACAACAGCGTCATGGCGCGGGGCGAACGGGTGATTGCGATCAGCCGCTACATCGCCTCGCTGGTAATGGAGAGCCACCACGTTCCGGCCGCGCGGATCCGCGTGATCCCGCGCGGGGTCGATCCGGCGATCTTCGACCCGGCCAAAGTGTCGGCAGACCGGATCATCCGCCTCGCTGGGGCCTGGCGGCTCCCGGACGGTCACGCGACCGTCGTGCTGCCGGGACGGCTGACCCGCTGGAAGGGCCAGGAGGTGCTGATCGCTGCGCTCGCCCGGATGCGCCATCGCGAGGTGACGGCGGTGCTCGTCGGCGCCGACCAGGGCCGGGGGAGCTATGCGACGTCGCTCGCACAACTGGCCGAGCGGCTCGGCGTGGCGGATCGCGTGCGGATGGTCGGGCATTGCGACGACATGCCGGCGGCGCTGCGGCTGTCGGACGTGGTCGTGAATGCGTCGACCGACCCGGAGGGGTTCGGACGGGTCATCATCGAGGCCCAGGCGATGGCCCGGGTGGTGATCGCCACCGACCACGGCGGAGCTGTCGAGACGATCGACGATGGCATCACGGGTCTCCGCGTGGCCCCCGGCGATCCGGAGGCGCTGGCCGCCGCGATCGACGCGGTGCTGGACACCGACGCCGAGACGCGGGCCGCGATGGGGGTGCGGGCGCGGGCGGCGGTAGAGGCACGGTTCACGGTCCAGGCGATGCAGGCGGCGACCCTGGACGTCTATCGCGAGGTGCTCGCTTGAGCCGGCGGGTGCTGGTGATCCGCCTCGGCGCGCTCGGCGATTTCTTCCTCTCCTTCCCCGCTTTCGCCGCCATCCGCGCCCATGAGGCGGCGGCGGAGATCACCCTGCTGACGACCGCCCCCTATGCCGACGTCGCCCGTGGCGCGCCGTGGTTCGAGCGCGTGACGACGGACCGCAAGCCAGCCCCCTGGAATCTGCCTGGATTGGTGCGGCTCGCCGGACAGTTGCGGGGCTACGATATCGTCTACGATCTCCAGACGTCGCGCCGCAGCAACTGGTATTTCCGCCTCGCCGGCCGGCCGCCCTGGTCCGGGATCGCGCCGGGATGCGCATTGTTGCATGCGAACCCACTCCGCGACGCGATGCATACACGCGAGCGCCAGCGCGATCAGCTTGCGATGGCGGGCATCCGGAATTTCCGTTGTCCGGACATATCCTGGCTCGGCGCGGCCGCACCCGAAGTCCCGCCGCCCTATGCGATTCTGGTACCGGGCGCCGCGGTGCATCGGCCGGCAAAGCGTTGGCCGAGCGCGCGATACGCGGCGCTCGCCGAATGGTTCCGCGGACGCGGGATCACGCCCGTCGTGGTCGGCGCCAAGCGCGAACGGGAGCTGGCCAGCACGATTCCGGCGGCGGTCGATCTGACCGGACGCACCGATCTCGCCGGCCTCGCCGCCCTCGCCCGCGGAGCGTCGCTGGCAGTCGGTAACGACACAGGCCCGATGCACGTCGCGGCCAGCGTCGGTTGCCCCTGCGTGGTGCTGTTCTCGGCCGACAGCGACCCCGCCCTGACCGCCCCCCGCGGCCCATGCGGGGCGTGGCCCGTCGTTTTGCGCGTGCCGGACCTGAAGGACCTGCCGCTGGAAAAGGTTGTCGCCGCGCTCTCGTGACGCCATAGACAGCCTCCCGTTTCACCGAGAGGACCGCGACAATGCCGTCGATCACCCTGCCCGATGACACCGTGCGCCGTTTCGACGGGCCGGTGACGGGCGCGACGATCGCGGCGTCGATCGGCCCAGGCCTCGCCCGTGCGGCGCTCGCCATGAAGGTCGACGGCGTCCTGACGGATCTGTCGCGCGAGATCGACCACGACGCCCACGTGGTGTTCGTCAGGCGCCAGGATCCGGAAGCCCTCGAGCTGATCCGCCACGACGCGGCGCACGTCCTCGCGGAGGCCGTGCAGGAGCTCTATCCCGGCACTCAGGTGACGATCGGGCCGGCGATCGAGAACGGCTTCTACTACGATTTCGCGCGGAACGAGCCGTTCACCCCCGACGACTTCCCCGCGATCGAGGCCAAGATGCGCGAGATCGTCGCGCGGGCCGCCCCCTTCGAGCGCGAGGTTCGCGACCGCGAGGAGGCAACCGCGTTCTTCGAGCAGCGCGGCGAGCGCTACAAGGCCGAGCTGATCCGCGACCTGCCGCCGAGCGAGACGATCACGTTCTATCGCCAAGGCGACTGGATCGACCTCTGCCGCGGCCCACACATGCGCACGGTCGGCGACGTCGGCACCGCGTTCAAGCTGATGAAGGTCGCGGGCGCCTATTGGCGCGGCGATCACCGCAACGCGATGTTGAGCCGCATCTACGGCACCGCGTGGCGCGACCAGAAGGAGCTCGACGCCTACCTCCACATGCTCGAGGAGGCCGAGCGGCGCGACCACCGGCGCATCGGCAAAGAGATGGATCTGTTCCACATCGGCGAGGAAGCCGTCGGCTCGGTGTTCTGGCACCCGAAAGGCTGGAAGCTGTACCGGACCGCCGAGAATTACGTGCGACGGCGGCTGGACGCGGCGGGTTATCACGAGATCAAGACGCCGCAGTTGCTCGATCGCGCGCTTTGGGAGAGGTCGGGGCACTGGGAGAAGTTCCGCGAGCACATGTTCCTCGTGAAGGTCGAAGATGAGGACAAGGAGCTCGCGCTCAAGCCGATGAACTGCCCCGGTGCCGTGCTGGTGTTCGGCAACACGCTGCGCTCGTACCGCGAGCTGCCGCTGCGCCTCGCCGAGTTCGGCGCCTGCCATCGTTACGAGCCATCGGGCGCGCTCCACGGAATCATGCGGGTGCGGGCGTTTCTTCAGGACGACGCGCACATTTTCTGCACGGAGCGGCAAGTTGCCGATGAGACGGTGCGCTTCGTCGACTTGCTGTCGTCGATCTATCGCGACTTCGGCTTCGACTCGTTCCGCATCAAGTTCTCGGACCGCCCGCCGGTGCGCGCCGGGTCAGACGAGGTGTGGGACCGTGCCGAGGGCGCGCTGAAGGAGGCCTGCGCCGCGGCAGGGGTCGAGTACGAGCTGAACCCCGGCGAAGGTGCGTTCTACGGGCCCAAGCTCGAGTTCGTGCTGCGCGATGCGATCGGGCGCGATTGGCAGTGCGGGACGCTGCAAGTCGACTTCGTGCTGCCCGAGCGGCTCGACGCCGAGTACGTGGCCGAGGACGGCACGCGTAAGCGCCCGGTGATGCTGCACCGGGCGATCCTCGGCAGCTTCGAGCGCTTCCTCGGGATACTGATCGAGCAATATGCTGGCCGCTTCCCGCTCTGGCTCGCCCCGGTGCAGGCGGTCGTCGCGACGGTGGTGTCGGATGCGGACGGGTATGCGCGCGAGGTCGCGGCGGTGCTGAGAGCGGCTGGTCTCGCCGTGTCGCTCGACCTCGGCCGCGACAAGATCAACGCGAAAATCCGCGAGCACAGCGTCGCGCATGTGCCGCTGATCCTGGTTGTCGGCCGCAAGGAAGCCGAGGACCGGACGGTATCCGTGCGGCGGCTTGGGCGGGAGACGCAGGAGACGCTCGCACTCGAGGCGGCGATCGTGCAGCTTGCATCGGAAGCCCGCCCGCCCGATCTATCGCATGCGGCCTCGCGAACGGTCGCGGTAGACGCGTGATCGCTTGATTCCGCCGACCTGCATGCGCAAAAGTCCGCCAGCGCACCGCGCAGGCGGCGTTCGCCGTGCGTGCCGCTTCGAAACTTGTACAGGAGAGAACCATACCTAGAGGACCATTGCCCGCTCCGCCGACCCGCGACGGGCCCCGCGTGAACGAGGAGATCCGAGCCCCACAAGTTCGACTGATCGATCAAAACGGCGAGATGCAGGGCGTGATGACCGCCCGCGAAGCGCTCCTCCGTGCCTACGGCGTTGGACTCGACCTCCTCGAGATCAGCCCGAACGCGGAACCGCCGGTGGTGAAGATCCTCGACTTCGGCAAATTCAAATACGAGCAGCAGAAGAAGAAGAACGAGGCCAAGAAGAAGCAAAAAGTCATCGAAATCAAGGAAATCAAAGTCCGTCCAAACATCGACGAAAATGACTATCAGGTGAAGCTGCGAGCGATGAAGATGTTCATCGAAGAGGGCGACAAGGTCA
>DATAPS010000335.1:0-4122 GCA_036265085.1 Acetobacteraceae bacterium
CCCGTCCTCGGCGACGAACCGCTCGAGCCAGCTTGCCATGTCGGCGGCGTTGAGCGGATAGCGCGTCTCGCCGTCGACCAGCTCGGGCAGTCCCGCATTCGGCTGTACGGACAGGAGGCCGGGCCAGTTACGCGAGAGCCAGCGCAGGTGTTCCGCCATCTCCTGCGGCCCGGTCGCGCAGTTCAGCCCCATCAGCGGCACGTCGAGCGCGTTCACCACCGTCGCCGCTGCGGCGATGTCCGGGCCGACCAGTAGCGTGCCGGTAGTCTCGACCGTCACCTGCACGAAGATGGGCGTGTCGCGCCCGGCTTCCGCGCGGGCGATCTTGGCGCCGTTGACGGCCGCCTTGATCTGCAGCGGGTCCTGGCAGGTCTCGATCAGGATGGCGTCGACGCCGCCTGCGATGAGCCCGCGGCTTTGCTCCGCGAGCGCGGCTTCCAACGGGTCGTAGGCGATGTTGCCGAGGCTGGGCAGCTTCGTGCCCGGGCCGATGCTGCCCACCACCCAGCGCGGGCGCTCGTCGACGAATTCGGCCGCCGCCTCGTGGGCCAGCTCAGCCGCCCGACGGTTGATCTCGAAAGCCCGGTCAGCGAGACCGAACTCGCCCAGCGTGATCGGCGACCCGCCGAACGTATTGGTCTCTACCATGTCGGCGCCGGCGGCGAAGTAGCCTCGGTGGATTTCGCGCACGAGGTCCGGGCGGGCGAGGTTCAGCACTTCCGTGCAGTTCTCCTGACCCCAGTAGTCGCGCTCGATGTCGAGTGTCATCGCCTGTACCCGGGTGCCGACGGCCCCGTCGCAGAGCAGCACGGTCTCGCGAAGCGCTTCGAGCAGCCGACGGTGCGTCATCGTGTCTCTTCCAGGACGAGCGAGGGCGATTGCGCGATGGCGGGCCGCAGTCCCGACCAGAGGCGCACTTCGAAGGGACCGGGGACGATGGCGGCGGTGTCGGCGGGCGTGAGGCCGGCGGACGCCATCAGGCTCTGCATCCGCGCATCGTCGAAGCCGCGCCAGCGATGGGCGAGCCGGTCGGCGGTCTGCGCGTCGTCGTGCGGGCCGAGATCGGCGACGATGGCGATCCCGCCCCGCTTGAGCACGCGCGCGGCTTCGGTCAGCGCGGCGGCCGGGTCTTCCGCGTAATGGAGCACCATCTGCAGCACGACGACGTCGAAGCCGGCGTCCTGGAGAGGCATCCGATACATGTCGCCGAGCCGCACCGAAACATGCCCGAGGCCCGGCTTCGCGAGCCGCGTGCGGGCGAGCGCCAGCATGGCACGGCTCGCATCGATGCCGAGACCGCTCGCGACGCGAGGCGCGCAGAGTTCCAGCAGCCGGCCGGTTCCGGTCCCGATGTCGAGCAGCCGCACGCCGGACAGCTTGGGCAGAAGCGCGAGCAACGCCGCCTCGACCGCGGCGGCCGGCAGCCCGAGCGCGCGCATCTCGTCCCAATCGGCGCCCTTCCTACGGAACACGTCGGACGCGGCGCGTGCCCGTTCCGAAAGCACGCGGGCCGCCTGGCGGCGGTCCGCCGCGAGTACGCCCTCGTCGTCCGAGAGGCGATCGAGCACGGCGCGCGCGAGCGAGCCGGCCGGCGTAGCTTCCGAAGGAAGGCCGAACCAGACATTCGCCCCCTCCCGGATCCGCTCAAGCAGCCCGGATTCGCACAGCAGTCGCAGGTGCCGCGACAGGCGCGGCTGCGACTGCCCGAGAATGTCGCAGAAATCCATGACACAGAACGTCCCGCGTCCCGCGAGCGCCAGCAGGCGGAGACGGGTCGGCTCGGCGCAGGCCCGCAGCCCGGAAAGCAGCTCCTCCATGCGCCATTTATCGTATAAAGATATGCTTATGTCGAGGGGATAAGATGTGGATCGACGCGCGCATACCGGTCGTGTTCGGCGCTCTCGACGAAGTACGCGCGGTCGATGCCGTGATCGTGGAGGGTGACGCGATTCCCGCAGGCATGTTCGGCCTCTCGTTTCAGCCCGGTCCGGGCGTCCCGTCGGCCGGGTGCCCGTGCTGCGCGTCGCGCGGGCCGTTGGCGACCGTCGTCGGCAACATGTTCGCGGCCCGCGCCCGCGGCGAGGCGCCGTTCTTCGAGCGCGTCGTCGCGGTTCTTGCCACGCCGGCGGGGCGGCAGACGATCCGCGCCGTGCTGACGGCCGATCCGGTCTGCGCCGCCCGGTTTCGGCTCAGCGGCCGTTAGCCCGCGCTCGGAATGTCGGAATCCCCCAGCCCCAGCGCTCGCTGCATGAACACGACATCGAGCCACGAGCCCAGCTTCACGCCGGCCGCGCGGAGCGTTCCGGCATGATGGAACCCGGCGCTCGCATGGACGCCGATCGAGCCCACGTTCGCGGAATCGCCGATCACCGCGATCATCTGCCGGAAACCCCGGGCCGTCGCGTCAGCCACGAGGGCGGAGACGATCGCCTTGCCGACGCCCTGTCCCCGCACATCGTCGCGAACGTACACGCTGTCTTCGGCGCAATAACGGTAAGCGGATCGATCGCGGAACTGTACGTAGTAGCCATACCCTAGCACGCCTGATGCATCATGCGCGACGAGCCATGACCATCCGTGAGCGATGACGGCGTCGAACTTCTCCGAGATTTCTTCGATGGAGGGCGGTTGTTCGTCGAATGTGCCGGTGCCGTTAAGAACGTGATGCGCATAAATGCCCTGGATCTCCGGCAAGTCATGGAGTGTCGCCGCGCGAATCGCGGGCCGCGCTACGCCGTGTGCCGGGACGGTAATCATGCCGCTGCCCAGGGAGCAGGATTGTTTCCGTCGTTCGGCTCGGTGTGTGACGCACGTTTCGTTTCTCGTGGACGGTTCCGATCCATTCGGGGCATACCTCGTGTGGGTTCCAGTATGCGGAACGATTGCGCCGACCGGGCCGGCCGCAGGTTTTCGCGCGGGCGAAGCGTGCTATAGGACGTAGACGTGTTGGCAAGCAATCGGGACTTTTCGGTGGTATCACGGGTTGCGATCCGACCGCCGCACAGAGCATGAAGCGACCGGTTCGGTGATCGTCGAGAGGGGGGCGTGGGTTGAACGCTATTGATGGATCGGTCGCCGGAATAGAAGGGACTTCTGCGGGGCCGGCCGGGACAGATCCCGTCGAGATCCGGCTCAAAGCACTCATCGCGGCCGCACGTCATCACGGCGTCGATCTCGATCGCGAAGAACTCCGCGTTCCGCCCGGAACCGCGCCGTCGCCAGCGCAACTCGTCGAGTGGGTGCGAGGCGCCGGGCTATGGGCGCGGGGCGTGCACTTGCGCTGGCGCAACCTGATGAAGACCGACGGCAGCGCACCGGTGGTGCTGCTGTTCGACGACGGAACGGCGGGATTGCTCGTTCAGGCCGACCCGTCGCGCAACATCGTATGGCTAAAGGATCCCTCGTCACAGCGTGAGGATCCCCCGGTTCCGGTCGACGAGCTCCGCCTGGCCCAGGTTTGGTCTGGTGAAACGATTCTGCTGCGCGCCCTGCGCGCCGGAAGCGAGGAAAACGCGCCATTCAATCTCGGATGGCTGGTGCGGCTGGTGCTGCTGGAGCGGCGCACGCTCCTCGACATCTTCATCGCCTCGGTCACGCTGAGCTTCCTGACCGTGCTGCCGCCTCTGGTCGTGATGGTGGTCATCAACAACGTCGTCGTTCATCATAGCTTCTCGACGCTGTCGATGACGGCCATGATTATCGGCGTCGCCCTCATCTACGAGACATTTCTCGGGTTTAGCCGACGGCAGATGATGCTGTATGTCGGCGCGCGGATCGATGCCAAGCTGAACCTGCACGCGTTCAAGCGGTTGCTTGGATTGCCGCTCGACTTCTTCGAGCGGTCGCAGGCCGGCGAAGTGACGTACCGAATCGCGCAGATCTACAAGATCCGCGAGTTCCTGACCGGCCGCGTTCTGACCACGCTGCTCGATCTGGTCACGCTGCTCGTCCTCCTGCCGATCCTGTTCTACATCAGCGCCACGCTATCATGGCTCGTCGTCATCTCGGCGGGGCTGATGGCGATCATCATCGTGGCGTTCCTGCCGCCGCTCCGCGCCGTGTTCAAGAAGCTCACCGAAGCGGAGCAGCAGAAGAACAGCATCCTGATCGAGACCGTGCACG
>DATAPS010000336.1:0-7320 GCA_036265085.1 Acetobacteraceae bacterium
GGCCTCGACAGCGCGGCAAAGAGGGTAAAGGTCAAAGGCAAGCACGATCCCATCGAGCTCGCCGGCGACATGTGAGGAATCGCCGCGAGCAGGGGAGAGTTCTGCTCGTCTCGATGCCGTTGTCGGCGCTGCACTACCCGAGCATCGGGATCTCGCTTCTCAAGCCTGCGCTCGAGTCGGTCGGCGTCATCTGCGACGTCCGTTACTGCAATCTGGAGTTCGCGGACCGAATCGGCGCGGAGACTCATGACCTCGTGACCGCGCCCGATCTCTATCAGGCGCTGCCGGGCGATTGGGTGTTCGCGCCGTTCGCCGAGGCCGATCCCGGTGACACGCTCGCCGGTGATCTCGCGTATTTCGATACCGTGCTGTTGCGGCACTTTCCGCAATTCCACACGCCCGCCAACCTCTTCGGGCTGTTGGCGGCGCGGCGCGAAGCGGGCGTCTTCCTCGACGATCTCGCACGCACAATCGATGTCTCGGCTTACGATCTCGTCGGCTTCACCAGCAGCTTCCAGCAGAACACGGCTTCGCTCGGACTTGCGCACCGGCTGAAGGCGCGGCGCCCGGATCTGCCGATCGTGTTCGGCGGGGCGAACTGCCGTGCAGAGCTCGGGCTCGAGTTGCTGCGGCGCTACGACTTCATCGACGCGGTTTGCACCGGCGAGGGCGACCGGTCCTTCCCGCGCTTCGTCGAGGCGCTCATTCGCATCGGACGCGTGCCGAGCGGCATCGCCGGCATGGCGACGCGAGCGGCCGCGGCAGATGACGGCGATATCGTCGACGATCTCGACGCGCTGCCCACTCCCGACTTCGACAGCTTCTTCGCCCAGCACGCCGCGAGCCCCGTGGCGCGGGAATCGTCGCGCCCTGCAGGGTTGTTCGAGACGTCGCGGGGATGCTGGTGGGGTGCGAAGCACCACTGCACGTTCTGCGGCATCAACGGCAAATCGATGGCATACCGCCGCAAGTCGCCTGATCGCGCGCTCGCGGAGATCGACGATCTGATCGGGCGATACGGACCTGACCTTGTCAACGTCGATGCAATTCTCGATACGCGCTACTTCGAGACGTTGCTACCGAAGCTCGCGGCGCTCGAGACGCCGATGACGGCATATTATGAACTGAAAGCGAATTTGCGGCCTGACCAGTTCACGAAGCTCGCCGATGCCGGGATTCTCAAGATCCAACCGGGTATCGAGAGTCTCGACAGCGAGATCCTTGATGCGATGAAGAAGGGCTGCACCGCGATCCAAAACGTGCAGACGCTGAAGCTCGCGGCGGAGCATAGCCTGTTCGTCGAGTGGAACTTTCTCACGGGTTTCCCCGGCGAACGCACAGAGCATTACGAGCGCATGGCGGCGCTGATCCCGCATCTGACGCATCTGCAGCCGCCGAACGCGATCGGCCGCGTGCGCGCGGACCGGTTCAGCCCCTATCAGCAACGGCCGGAATCATTCGGCGTCACGATCGCGCCGAACCCTGCCTACCGCTTCATCTACGCCGGGACGGAAGGGGACGTTGCGGCCATGGCGTATCACTTCGATATCCAGGGCGGCACCGATGCCGATCCGGATGCGGTGCGCGTGACGGAACGGCTCTGCCGAGAGTGGCGCGGGCGCGGCGGGCGTGACGCATGTAGCTATGAATGCCACGACGACGGGACTGCGACGCTGCGCGTGCGGCGCGGATCGTCCGCCTGCACGCAGCGGCTGGACGAGCGCGATGCCGCGATCCTCGACGCCGCCTGGACGATCACGACCGTGCGCCGGATCGGGACGGATCGCGTCGACACGCTGGTCGCGGCAGGTTTGATGATGCGCGAGGGCGATCAGGTTCTGGCTCTGCCGTATCGCCTGCGCCAGAGCGGCACCGCGCCGAGCTGGGAGCAAGTGCGCCGGGAGAGCGTCGTGCGACGATCCGCGCGACGCAGGGAAGCGCCGGCGCAAGTTGACATGGCGGAGTGAGCGGGACCAGTTCGGCTACGGGCGCGACGGTGCGCCGCCGGTGTTCCGATGCCTCGTTCCCGCTCCCTCGGCTGCGCTGCTGCGATCACGGCCCTGCTGATCTGGTCCGCATGGTTCGCGGTCACCCGCCTGAGCGTCACGCATGAATTGCGCGCGGCCGACATCGTCATCCTCCGCGTCGGCGTCGGCTCTTTGGTGCTGCTGCCGTTCTTCCTCGGTGAGTTCTGGCGCATGCCGAAGCGGGCCTGGGCGGAGGCGATCATACTGTCGTTGTGCTGGGGGGCGCCGTTCGTGCTGCTCTTGGCGCTTGGGATCCAGCTCACCTCGGCCGCACACGCAGCCGCACTGACGCCGAGCACGATGCCGGTGTTCGCGGGCGTGCTCGCATGGATCTTTCTCGGGGTACGACCGGCGCCGCGCCAGCTCGCCGGCTATGCCGTTATCGTCGCCGGCGTCGTCGCGCTGACTTTCGGCGCGGGCAAGGGCGATGACACGCGCCACGAGACTGTCGGTGATCTGGCCCTGCTCGGCGCCGCGCTCGGGTGGGCCATCTACACTGTGCGGCTGCGCGGGAGCGGGCTGACGACGATCCAGGCAGCGTTCCTCGTCTGCTTCTATTCGACGGTCGGATATCTGCCGATCTACCTGCTCGGCGGCTTCGCGCGCGTGGGCGATGCGTCGTGGAGCGAGCTCGCACTGCAGATCGTGTATCAAGGCGTGCTGGTCGGCGGATTGTCGGTCGTCGCCTACAACGTGGCGATCGCGCAGCTCGGGCCGAATGCGGCGGCGGTGGTCGCCTCGCTCGTGCCGGTGGTGGCGGCGCTGCTTGCCTTCCCGATCCTCGGCGACGTGCCGACGTCGGTCGAAGCGGTCGCGATCGCGGTCATTTCCGTGGGCGTCCTCCTCGCCGCGGCGGCGGTGCGGCGGCGCGATCCGGGCGTCAGCGTCCGGTCCAGCGCGGCGGGCGCTTCTCGTTGAACGCGCGGCGTCCCTCGGCCGCGTCCTCGGTCAGCGAGACCAGCCCGATCTGAGCCTCCATAAAGGCGAAGGCTTGGTCCGCGTGCATCGATTCCATCCGCCGCATCGCGTATTTGCCGCGGCGGATCGCGGTCGGGCTCTTGTCGATCACGCGGTTGAGCAGCCAATCGAGCTTGGTGTCCAGCTCGGCGGCGGGGACGACGTAGTTGAGCAACCCGATCTCCAGTGCCTCACGCGCGGAGACCGGCTCACCGGTAATCGCCAGTTCGTAGAGCTTGCGGCGCGGGACCAGCGGTTCGAGCACGCACATGATCTGCATCGGGAACAGGCCGACCTTCACCTCCGGCATCCCGAACAGGGCCGTCTCGACGGCGACCGCCATGTCGCACATTCCCAGGAGCCCGAGTCCGCCGGCGAGTGCGTGCCCATTGACGCGTGCGATCAGCGGGGTCGTAAGGGCGCGGGCGCGCTCGAATAGGCGCACGAGCGGGACGCCGGTCTTCGAGAAATCGTAGCGGAACTGGTCGGACTCCGCGGAGATATCCGCACCCGCGCAAAACGCGCGATCACCCGCCCCAGTGAGAACGATCGCGCGGATCTCGGGATCACGGTCGGCGCGGTCGAGCGCCTCGATCAGCGCCTCGAGCACCGCCGTGGTGAAGGCGTTGCGTCGCGCTTCGCGGTCGATGGTGAGCCAGATTGTCGCGCCGCGCGATTCGACGCGGAGGTCGGTCATCGCTCCTATCCGGCGCGCTCGACCACCCGCCGCGCATCCCCCATCGCGGCGAGGAACCGGTTCTGCCCGCGCATCAGCTCCACTTGCGCCACGCGCCGCATATGTCCGTCCTCGAACTCCGGCAGCTCCGCCGCGATCGCGAGCGTCGGCAACTTCGGCACGGTATAAGCGGGGTCGTGCCGGAAGCGCGGCTCGCGCGTGTAGTTGATCGGCACGAGAATCCGCGACAGCTCCTGGATCACGTCGTTGCGCGCAGCCGCAGGCAGATTGCCGATCCGGGCGAGCGCCGCCTTCATCGCGGCCACCGCGTCGCGCGACAGCGAAAGATCCGCGAGGCCGCTCGAAGCCTTCTGATAATCGCCGATCGTGTCGAGGAACTCGTCGCAGGTCGCCTCCCAGTCGAACGGCAGCACGTCCGCGTTCACCACGCGCAGCACCGACAGCAGATAGATCTTCATGTCGGTGAGCAGGACGTCGCGGTCGGCGATCTCGAGCGTGTCGTTCTCGGTGTGCCACGCGATGTTCGCGCCGCAGCCGGAGACGTCGTAGTAGTTCTTCTCGCGCCGCAACGCTTCCGGCATCGTCGAGCTGAGCATCAGGAAGCTCGGCAGCCCGATATTGTTGAAACTGTAGTCGCCGGCCTGTGGCGGCCGCATCGTCTTGATCTCGGCGTGCGGCACGATGTCGCGGATCACGCTCGTCGCCAGCGCCGCACTCTCCGTGAAGGCGCGCGTCTCGTGATAGCTGGTCGCCCAGCGGCAGCCGGGGCTGTCGCAATTGATCTGCACGAGGCAGTTGCGGTCGAGATCCTGCGCGAACGCATCGGTGAACCAAGTCGAACCGGCGTAGCGCCCGGTCGAATGTCCCGGCCACCACGCGATCTTCACCGAGCGCTTCAGCTTTCCCCGGTGCTTCCACAGCACGCGCGCAAGCTCCATCAGCGTCGCGTCGCCGGTCGCGTTGTCGCCGACGCCCACGTCCCAGCTGTCGAGATGCCCGTGTACCAGCGCGAACTTCTCCGGCTCCGCGGTCCCGGGGACCGTGACGACGGGGATCTTCTGCGGATACCAGCCTTCCATCAGCTCGGTGCGGATCGTCGCCTCGCCACCGCTGTCGGCGAGCGCCATCAGCTTCTGTCCGTCGGGATTGTTGACGGCCACGACAGGGATCGTCGGCTTGCGCGGCAGGTCCTGCAAATCGGGGCTGCCCCAGATCGTCGTGCACGTCCCCCAATGGATATCGACGCCGGGATTGACGGCGATCAAGCCGATGCCGCCCCACTCCTCGATCAGGCTGGTCAGCGCCGGGTTCCCGAAGCCCTGCATGACGACGATCTTGCCGCCGACGAGCTGCTTCACCTCGTCGAGCGATTTGATGCTGTCGCCGAACAGCGTCTTCACGTCTCGATTGTAGCTGCGCAGCGCTTTCGGATTGGCGCGCAGCGCCACGAGCTTCCCCGTGCGTCCCGCCGGCACGGACAGCGCGGACGACGGCGGCTTCGCGCGATACGTCACGCCGCCTGCGGTTACCGACGCCGACAGCGGGATCGACAGGTAGATCTCCGGCTGATGCACCTCGACCGGCACGCCCGCGCCGCGCAAGCGCTCCACCAGAACGTCGACGGCGGCGTTCACGTCCTCCGGCTTCCAGCGCGTCTTGGTCGCGAAGGTCTCGACCAGCGCCCACGGCATATCGAGGCTCACCTCGTCGAGAAACACGCGCTCGCTGTCGTTGATCGGCATCCGGTCCTCCATTCGTCGACGTGCGGTAATCGCAACACCAATCCCACGGCTGCACAAGACGGAGGTTGATCGGCTGGGCGGACCCGCGTTGAATGCGCGGCAACAAAAACTCGGGGGCTTACCAAATGTACCGCTTCTTGCTTGCGGCCGGCATTACCGCGGTCTCGGCGGGCGCGGCGCTCGCGCAGCCGGCCGGCGACGCGATCCGCCCGCTGGTCATCCTCGCGCAGCCGCAGGCGGCGGCGCCGCAGGAGTTCCAGGCGGCGGAACTGGCGGCGCAGGCCTGGAAGCAGCTCGGGATCGACATCAGCGTCCGGCCGCTACCGGGCCAACAATACAACCAAGTCGTCTGGTACGAGCGGCAGAAATGGGACGCGACGACGTGGCAGATGGTCGGGCGTCCCGAGCGCAGCGATCCGGACGAGCTGACCTACAACCTGTTCTTCTCCGGCAATGCGAACAACGGCTACGACTTCGTCGGCTACCTCAATCCGGAATACGACCGTCTCGCGCAGGGGCAGCGCGAGGAGCTCGACCTCACCAAGCGACAGGCGCTGATCAAGCAGGCGCAGGAGCTGATCAACCAGGATCAGCCCTACGCCTTCATGGTGCATCCGAAGAATCTCACCGCGATCAACACCGCCGTCTGGGACGAGAAGTCGACCGTGCAGCAGGCCGGCATCGGCATGCGCAATTTCTGGACGTGGCTCTCGCTCACGCCGAAGGGCAGCCAAAAGGACGTGATCCTCAACTCGGTCGCGCCGCCGACCAATCTCAACCCGTTCAACATCCCCGGCGCGCAGGGCTCGTGGGCGACGGAACTCGTATGGGACCGGCTGATGCGCATCGGTCCGGACGGGTTGCCGCACCCCTGGGCGGCGTCGGCCGTGACGCGGCCGGACCCGACGACGGTCGAGGTCACACTGCGTGACGGAATGAAATGGTCCGACGGCAGCCCCGTCACGATCGACGACGCGGTGTTCAGCCTCCAGGCGCCGGGATTCAGCGACAAGTCGCCGATGTACCGCCCGTTCGTGCTGAACATTGCGAATGTCGAGACGACCGGCCCGAACAGCCTGCGCATCACGCTCAAGCGCCCCGATGCGGCGTTCCTCGTCACCACGCTGTCGAAGCTCAACCTCGCCTCGAAGAAGGAGTGGCAGCCGATCTTCGACAGCCTCAAGGGCAAGCCGGAAACCGCGGAAAGCATCGCGCAGGAAACGCCGGTCAGTTCCGGTCCGTACCGCATGATCCGCGCGAAGCTCGACCAGGAGATCGTGCTGGTGCCGAACCCCGATCATTGGGCGGCGCCGAAGGCGGGGCGCTGGATCATGCGGATCCAGCCCGACATCCAGGCGGCGCTCGGCGCGATGAAGACCGGCGAGATCAACTTCCTCGCGGACTACACTGGCGATCCGGAACTGCTCGACCAGCTCGCGAAATCGGCGCCGAACATCCATGTCGACAAGGCGCTCGATCTCGGCATCCGCTTCATCGGCTACAACGCGCGCCGCCCGCCCTTCAACGACCCGAAGTTCCGCGCGGCGCTCTCCTCCGCGCTCGACCGCGAGACCATCGCCGAGGACGCGTATGGCGGCGAGGCGGTACCCTCCAATTCCTGGGTTTCGCCGGCGCTGGCGTTCTGGTACGACAAGGGCATCACCGACCGGCTGCCGGGCGGTGGAACACTCGATGGCGCGAAGAAGCTGCTGAAGGACGCGGGCTACGTGCTCGTCGACGGCAAGCTGCATTATCCCGCGGGCGTCAAGGAGACGACGACGCCGTATCAATGAGCCCGTCCGTCGCAACTCCAGAGCCCCCTCCCCTCGTGGGAGTGGGTTGGGGGAGGGGGAGAAACCGCGAGATCTCGCCTGCGTCTCGCCCCCGCCCACCCCTC
>DATAPS010000337.1:0-5652 GCA_036265085.1 Acetobacteraceae bacterium
TCATCAGCGACCCGAAAATCACCGTCGCGCGAACGCCGAACCGCTCGGCGGCCTGCCCCATCGCGATGCCGCCGACGGATGCGCCGAGCCAGGCGAGTGAATAAGCCAGCGCCGGCACCGAGCGCTCGCCACCAAGATCCGCCGCGATCGATTTGAGGCCGACGACTGTGATCGCCGGTGCGGCAAAGGACACGGCGGCGATGCCGAGCGCCGTCACGCACACGGCCCAAGAGGCGCGCGTCTCGATTGTCGACTTGGCTTCGGACCGCGGAACGGCTGCCAGGATCGTCATCCGCCCGATGCTATCCCGGCAAATTGGCCAATGCCAGCCGCCCCTGGCGAGCGTAGGCCGAAGAATTAGTATCGATCTGACGGCCGTAACGCGAGCGAGCCCAGGATGCGCCGTTTCGCCCTATCGGCGCACCGAGCCCTTGCGGACAGTCGCCGACGAGAGATGTGTGTTCCGAACCACATCCGTTCAGCCGGCGGTACCGTCCTGCACTTGATCGAATTGCAGTCCGGCGGACCCTTCGCCGGCGCCGGTCTCATTGCGGAAGGCGGTCCAGAGCCAGGTCGAGCCGTCGATCCAACGGGTGACGCGTCGGCGGCGGGTTATGTGAACCCCGTCGCGCGGGACTTCTTCATCGTACAACAAGAGGTTCGCCGTAACGTTGAGCGCTTGGCTGCGGCCGGTGTGGACAATGTTCGAGCCGTCGGGCTGCAGCATGGCGCCGCGTTTCAGGCGTTGGACGAGCGTGCCACCGCCACCGTCGAGCTCCACGGGGAGAAGTGGAATCCAGTTGCTCGGAACGGTCGATGAGAGGAGATATCGTGGAGGTGTGCCGAGATCTGCGGGCGGAAGTGGCTGACTTCCGGCCGACGTCGCCGACTCGGCCAGCTGCACGGGCTGTTCAATCGGTCCTTCGACACTCTTCTCGATGGCCCAGGCGAGATTGGACATTTCGTCGCGCATGAAGAGTACGTCTTCGATCATGGCGCTGTCGATCGCTTTCCCGAGGGTCGGCGGGAGGAAGAAGCGATTGGGGATGGGAGCGACGGACTGGTTGCCGGCGCGCCGCACGACTGCTTGTTGCCACATCGAGAAGTAGGGCGCGGGCAGCGCGGGATCGCCGATCGGTCGGGCGAGGCTCTTCACACCGAAGGTGTCAGTAATCACTAATGAGGCTATTCTCGTCAGCGATCCGATGGGCAGCGTGAGCGGAACGACGTACCAGTCGTTGCCGTAGCTGCTATCGTATTCGATCATCATGAGTTGCGCCAAGTCGGTCGGGCCGACCGGGAGCAGGCCGTAGGCGAGCGTGGCGTCTTCCATCTCCCAGAAGCGCGGGGCCGGTGCACCGCGGAACGTGACGGGCGACGGAACGGTCGCTTCGTTCACTGCGGCGAAGGGTTTGTCGCCGGTGGAATCGAGAGTGAACGCGGCGTTGACGTCGAAGCTGCTCCAATCGAGGCGGCCGCCATCGAATTCGCTCGCAGAGAGCGTGACGGGTTCTTGATCGGACAGGCGCGTGCCAACGGAAACGGCGTACTCCAGACGAGACGGGATCCAGGCGTCGTCGGCGGGGGTGGCCGGCTCGGCGAAGAGGGCGTCGTACCAGGCGAGCCAGGCTCCGGCGACCTGCTGAACCGCGGCGATATCGCCCGTTGCGATCTCTAACGCAGGGTCGAAGACGATCGAGGCACCGCCGGTGGTGCGGAAGGCGTTCGCAAGTAAGCGCGCGTCGGGGGCGCGGCCGGCGTGGGACTGGACGAAACGAAGCGTATCGCTGTCGGCGATGGCCGCGGCCTGCGTCGACAACAGCTGCAAGGCGTAGGCGCCGAGGAAATCAGAACGATAATTTTTCGCGGCTTTGTCGGCGTCGAGCATGCGAAGGAATTGCAGTCCGGCCTCGACCGCAGCCGGGAGCATCTGTGCTTCCGCTGCATCGACGGCGCGCATGCGTCGGCGTTCGACGAGCGCCTCGAGCGGGAGGCCGGCGGGATCGTATTTCGGCGCTGACGTACTTGCGGTGAGCTCGCCGAAGTAGGCGCGCGAGAGCATGGCGCTCGTCGCACGAACGCGGGCCTGGATCGGAGTGCCTGCGTCTTCGGCTTGGAACTCGCCGACCTGCCATTGGCGGGTCATCATCCAGAGCGGGTCGAAGATACGCGCGCTGGTGCTGGTACCAATGTCGGCGTTGGTCGCCTGCGGCTCGAGCCGGGTCCAACTCGTGATCGATGCCGTGCTCGGCATGTTCGAGAAGGTCGGCTTGGCGGCGGGATCGGCGGGAGTCGGCGCATTGTATCGATCGACTGTTATGACTTTTTGAATCGTGGTGACAGCGCCGAATGGATCGGAGGCGCGGATTTGAATGAGGGTGTCGCCGACGGGGAGAGAGACGACCGCTTGCCATTTCGACCAATCGCCGACGAGCGGCGTGGCGGCGACGATTGCGCCGGAGCCGATCTGACAGGTGACCTGCTGAATGGCGTACGGCGCGATGTGGCCGTGCACCGGCGAGATCTCGGAGGCTGTGCCCGTGAGTGTGAGCGAATATGGAATGTTCGCTTCGACTTTCGGGGTTTGAATCGGGTCGAGGGTGACGGTGGGCAGGGCGTTCTCGAGGGTGACGTTGACCTGCGACGTGCCATCGACCGTGAGGAACGTCCCGATCTGATCGTGCGCGGTGATGCGGATCGTGAACGGCTGACCGGCGTGGACACCGTTCGGCACCGTCGTCTGGAAAACGATGAAGCCCGAGCTGTTGGTCACGGCGGTCGAGCCGACGATCACACCGCCGACGAGGAATTGCGCGGTGATGGTGGCGTGAGCCGTGAACGGAGGGTTCAGCGAGCCGCCGAGGATCAGGCTTCGTCCGACGATTGAGTTCGCGGACGGCGCTGTGATCGAGACGATTCCGGTCTGGTTAGGCATTGATTCGTCGCTCGTGAATGTCTTTTCGAGAAGCCGGACTGCTATTGGGTCAACGAGACGAAGTTCGTGGAGACCGCGTCGTCGGCGGCGTTGAACGGCACGTAGAGCGCCGGGAGATATTGCGACGCCGCGCCCAACAGGCTGGTGTCGACACCGCGGAGTTTGGCGAGATCGAGCGTTTCCATGAGTACGTGGCGCACGGTCTCGGTAGTCCAGTCTTGTCCGGGGACGGGCGGGACGGCGATGAGAATATTTTGCGGAGCGACGGAATCAGGAGGATCGAACTGAAAGGCGAGTCCGGTCGTTTCCTTGGCGTTCGGAACGAGCTCGACCCATTCGTCGACGAAGAGGCCGGAGAGAGTGCTGGTGGCGTCGATCGAGGTCGACGCCTGGACAACGATTGAGAGTTTACTCGCTGGTAAATCCTCATCGGCCGCGGAGCGTGGCAATCCGACCCCGCGTTCGCTCGCGTCGAACGGAAGCTGAGCAACCGTGAGGTTGATACGCTCGCCGGTGGCGGAGACTTCGGCGTTGCGGAGGCAAGCGCCCAAGCGGGCGAGCGGGTCGCGCACGCGGGCGTAGCGGGTGAACCAGGTGTAAGACGCGAGCGCATCCCCGCCCTGCTGTTGCGCGCTTCCGCCGAGCGCGCTGTTCAGCTCCGTGGCGGCTGCGACCGAGCAGGTGATCTTCGGCAGCAAAACGAATTTCGCGCCGAAGGCGGTGCGAGCGCGCTCAAGGAGTTGGGTGTAGCGGGCGTGTGGATCGGGCGCTGCGGGTTGGGCGACGAGCGCTCCGGTCTGATCGACTCGTGCGCCGCTGACTTTCACGATCGCGGCGGATTGCTGAAGAAGTGCGGCGCGGTCATTGGGATCGTCGCCGAGCGCGAGTGATGGCACCGCTGTGATGCCGCCCAACGCGCCGAGTGAGAGCATCGCAGTGCGGAAGGTTTCCGCGGGCGTATCTGGTCCGGCGGCGATCAACGCTACCAATGCTTGGTGCGCGGAGCTCAATGCGCTTTCGGCGTGCACGACGCGCGCCTCGAGGTCGGCGAGATCGATGGTTCCGGCGGCGGCGGCGTCCGATGGGCTCAAGTCTTCGCCATAGGCTCCACGGGCGCCGTCTAAGAGTTTTCTGATCGCTCGCGCTTGTTCGAGCGCATCGAACAGGGTGGTTTCGCCCGGAGCGAGATCGGTCGGGCGAGCATGCTGGAGGCGGAGGTTGGTGGCGTTACCGAAGCCGCCTGCCCTGCGCTGCGCCTGATACGCAACCCACTGTTCCAAATAACTGGGCGTGGCGCCGGTGCTCGTGGCGTCGACGTCGTAGACGAAATCGAGCGCAGTGAGCGGAAGCTCGCTGAGTGGAAAGTGCTGCGTCGCGATCACAGTTCCTGAATCGTCGAGACGCTCGACGGTACAGCGAATGGTGCGCGGGTCGCCGAGCAGCTTACTCGTCCACGCAGTGAGTGTGCTTTCGGCGGTGGCGCGGACGGAGGTGCCAGGGTCGGGCCAACCGGCGGCGGACTGTGGTGCACCGCCGAACAGCACGATCATGCGATGGGTGATGGATTCGCCGGTGCGCGGGGTGCGCGCCACCTCGAGCTCAGGGGGAGGCGCGTCGCCTTCGGCAATCGACTGCAGCGTTGCTCCTAAGCGCGACGTGTTGCCCCGCACCATCTGATACGCCGCCTCGGCGGTGAGTGCATCGCTCAATCCGTCGACGCACTCGGCAAGGGCATTGATCTCGATGACGACAGAAGCGGCGCCGGGGTCGGGGGGAATGCCGGCGGGGCCGTTGATCGTCGAGAGCACGAGGGCGTTTTCTTCGTTCCAGCGGCGGAGGAGCACGAGTCCGTCGACGACGTTGTTGGCGGCGACGGATTCGACGGACGGCGCGGCGGGTGTGAGCGCAGCGGAGGCTCGCGCTCGGGCAACGAGTGGAGCGAGCGCGCGAAGGCGTGAGATGAAGCGATCGAGCTTGAGATCGTGCAAGCGGCGCTCGAAGCGATAGCCGAGAAGCGCGCCGATTGGCTGGCCTTGGCGAACGCCCTCGAGGAGGCGCGCAGATTCGCGCACGCGGCGCGATGAGAGATCTATAGCAAAGGGGCCAGTCGCTTGCGGAACGCCGGTCGCTCCCAGGTGTGCATTGCGAAGGAGCGCCGCGGTGGACGCGTGTGCGAGTGACGGAGCGTGAATGAAGCCGCTGTCCTGAGGTTGGGCGATAAGCGGACCAGGCTCGCCGGGAGGAAGTGATGCACTGGGAATGTTGGAGGGTGTCGCGGCGGGACGGAGGTTTTCGACCCACCCGTAGCCGCCGACGAACTGACCCGGCGAGGCCTTCGCGGTCATCGCGGTGAGACGTTCGGTGGCGTACGAAGTGATCCAGGCGTCAAGGCGATGCGCCGAGAGGTCGAGCGTTCCCTGGGCGAGGAAGGCGAGCGTCTCGCTGTCGAGTGTTTGGAGATGCGTGAGTGCGGCGCGGAATTGACCGAGCGAGGCGACGGTCGGTGCGCTGAAGTCGGTGAGACCTTCAATAAATGCACGGATCGTGGCTGTACCGGTGATCGCCGGAACGGTGGAATCGAGCTGGCGCTTCCAGTGAAACGTTTTCGCCGGCTCTTGAAAGACGTTGCTGACCGGCGGTTGGTTGACGAGATCGACCAGCTCGACGTCGCGCATCAGCGCCGCGAGGCTATTGCCCGGGATATTGGCCGCGATGCG
>DATAPS010000338.1:0-8310 GCA_036265085.1 Acetobacteraceae bacterium
GGAATCGCGAAGGGACCGGCTACGGGAGCATCCAGGGCACGCGGCCGCAAACGCTCGCCTTCGCGCTGACCGACTCGCCGGCCGGCCTCGCCGCGTGGATCGTCGAAAAGTTCCGCGCCTGGACAGATTGCGGCGGCGACGTGGAGCGCGCGGTCAGCCGCGACGAAATGCTCGCCGACATCTCGCTCTACTGGTTCACCGGCGCGATCGGCTCGTCCTTCTGGCCGTACTACGCGCGCCTGCACGGCGCCGCGATCCTGCCACCCGGACACACGATCGATGTGCCCACCGGCTATGCGCAATTCCCCGGCGAGATCCTGCGGCCGCCGCGCTCCCTGGCCGCGCGCGTCTTCACCGACATCCGCCGCTGGAGCGTGATGCCGCGTGGAGGTCACTTCGCGGCGCTCGAACAACCGGAGCTGCTCGCCGGCGAGATCGCCGCGTTCTTCCGCCCTCTGCGGCGCGGTTAAACAATGGTCATGGCCGGGTCGCCGGGTTGCATCCCCCGCTGATTGCGCTATTCCCCCCGGCCACGAAAACCGGCCGATCGGGATCGGCGCGTGCAGCGGTTCCGGGGGATTTGCGAAAGTGTCAGCCCTGATCGAAATCGAGGGCCTCACGAAGCGGTTCGGCAGCTTCACCGCGGTCGACGATGTCTCGTTCAACGTGGCCCGCGGCGAGGTGCTCGGCTTCCTCGGCCCGAACGGCGCGGGCAAATCGACGACCATGAAGATGCTGGCGGGTTTCGTGACACCCACCGCCGGCACCGCGCGGATCTGCGGCTATGATGTGCAGGATGCGCCGGTTCCCGCCCGCCGCCAGCTCGGCTATCTGCCGGAAGGCGCGCCGACCTATCCCGAAATGACGGTGATCGGCTTCCTCCGCTTCACCGCTCGCGTACGCGGATTTCGCGGCGCCGAGGTGGATGACTGCGTCGATCACGCGGTCGCGCTCACGTCGCTCGAAGGGGTGCGCCTGCAGCCGGTCGAGACCTTGTCGAAAGGCTTCAAGCGCCGCGTCGGCCTGGCACAGGCGTTGCTCCACAATCCCTCGGTGCTGGTGCTCGACGAGCCGACCGACGGGCTTGACCCAAACCAGAAGCACGAAGTCCGCACGCTGATCACGCGAATGGCCGCGGAGAAGGCGATCATCATCTCGACTCACATCCTCGAAGAAGTGGACGCCGTCTGCACCCGCGCGATCATCATCGCGGAGGGCCGCATCGTCGCCGACGCGACGCCGCAGGAACTCGAGAAGCGTCACCCCTCCGGAAAACTCGACGACGTGTTCCGCGAGATCACCCAGCCCCGCCCGACTTCCGACCGTATGGCCGCCTGATGCGCAACGCCCTTGTAATTGCCCGCCGCGAGCTCGGCGGCTACTTCGCCACGCCCGTGGCGGTCGTGTTCATCGTCATCTTCCTCGCCCTGCAGGGCGTGCTGACGTTCAACCTCGGCAACTTCTTCGCCCGCGATCAGGCGGATCTCACGCCGTTTTTCAACTTCATCCCGTGGGTGTTTCTGCTTCTCGTGCCCGCGATCACCATGCGGCTCTGGGCGGAGGAGCGACGGCTCGGCACGATCGAGCTGCTGCTGACGTTGCCGGTCACGCAGGCGCAGGCGGTCGTCGGCAAATTCCTCGCCGCATGGGCGTTCTGCGCGATCGCGCTGCTGCTCACCTTCCCGTTCGTCATCACCGTCAACATTCTCGGCAATCCCGACAACGGGGTGATCGCGGCCGGCTACCTCGGTTCGCTGCTCGTCGCGGGCAGCTTCCTCGCGATCGGCGCCGCGCTGTCGGCGGCGACCAAGAACCAGGTGATCGCCTTCGTCCTCGCCGTCGCCGTCTGTTTCGTCTTCGCGGTCGCCTCCTATCCGATCGTGACCGAGTTCCTGTCGCAGAACACGCCGGCGCTGGCCGAGGTGGCGCGGCGGCTGAGCGTCGCCGAGCGGTTCCAGTCGTTCCAGCGCGGCGTCATCAGCCTGCCGGATCTGATCTTCTTCGCGTCGTTCATCGGGTTCTGGCTGTTCCTGAACACGGTGATCATCGAGCATCGCAAGGCCGACTGACGCATGGCTTCCACACCGTCACGCCGCGGCGGCAGCCGCCTCTTGTCGTCGATCATCGCCGTCGTCGCCGTCGCCGGAATCCTCGTCGGCATCAACATGTTTGCCGACACGCGGCTTGCGAACGCGCAGCTTGACGTGACGCAGCAGCGCCTCTACACGCTCTCCCCCGGCACGCGGCAGATCCTCGCGGGGCTGAAGGAGCCGATCACGCTGCGGCTCTACTACTCCCGCCAGCTCGGCACCCGTGTTCCCGCCTACGGTTCCTACGAGGACCGCGTGCGCGATCTGCTCGATCAATACGCGCGCGTTTCCAGCGGCAAGCTGAGGATCGAGACCTTCAATCCGCAGCCGTTCAGCGACACCGAAGACCAGGCGATGGCCTACGGCCTGCAGGGCGTCCCGGTCGATAACTCCGGTGATCAGGTCTATTTCGGGCTCGCCGGCACGAATCTTCTCGATGATGAGCGCGTCGTGCCGTTCTTCCAGGCCGACCGCGAGCCGTTCCTGGAATACGATCTGTCGCGACTGGTCTACGAGCTCTCGAACCCGACGCGCGCCGTCATCGGCGTGGTGTCGTCCCTGCCGCTCGACGGCGATCCGCGCGCGATGATGATGATGCGCAACCAGAGCGCAGGCGGACCGTGGGCGTCGATGCTGCTCCTGCGCCAGACCTTCACGGTCAAGACAGTGCCGCTCGATACGCAGATGATCGACAAGGACGTGCAGGTGCTGCTGGTCGCGCAGGCCCAAAAACTCAGCGACAACGCGCTCTATGCGATCGACCAGTTCGTCATGCGCGGCGGACGGCTGATGGTGATGGTCGATCCCCAGAGCGAGGCGGAGGCGATGACGCCGACGCAGACCGGCGAGCCGAACACCGACACATCGAGCGATCTGAAGAAGCTGTTCGACGCCTGGGGCATCGAATATGACCCGAAGGTGATCGTCGGCGATCTCGACGGCGCCTGGCGCGTGCGTGGCAACTCGCTCGATCGCGTGCAGGCGGTCGATTACGTCGCCTGGTTCAATATCCGCGACGGCATCAATCACAACGACCCCGCGACGGCCGATCTGCAACAAGTGACCGTCGCGTCCTCCGGCTTCATCTCCAAGAAGGACGGCGCCAGCATCGAAATGACACCGCTGCTCACCTCGTCGAAGGACTCCGGCACCGTGCCGGTCGACAAGGTGCGGGTGATGCCGGACCCGGCGAAGATCCTCGCCGCCTTCAAGCCGTCGGGGGGTCCCCGCGTGATCGCGGCGCGCGTCCGGGGCGTCCTGAAATCGGCATTTTCCGGGCCGCCGCCGCTTCCCACAGGACAAACGCGACCGGCGGGATTCCCCGACTACATCGCCGAAACGAAAGCTCCGGCGAATCTGGTGATCGCCGCGGACAGCGACATCCTCGCCGACCGTTTCTGGGTCCGGCAGTCCGACTTCTTCGGCCAGCAGCAGGCCACGCCGTTCAGCGACAACGGCCCGTTCGTCGCCAATCTTCTCGGCTCGCTCGCCGGCGGCGACGCCCTGATCGGGCTGCGCAGCCACGGCACCTCGCTGCGGCCGTTCGTCCTGGTCGACAACATCCAGCGGCAGGCGGAAGCGCGGTTCCGGCAGACGCAGCAGGCGCTCCAGGCCCATCTCGACGACGTCCAGAAGAAGCTCGCCGATCTGCGCGCCGGCCGTGAGCCGAACGCGACGCCGGTGATCAGCGTCGAGCAGCGTGACGCGATCGAAGGCTTGCGGCAGGACATCACCGACACGCGCGCCAAGCTGCGCGCCGTCGAGTTCAACCTGCGCAGCGACATCTCCTCGCTGGAGACCGAGCTGCGCCTGTTCAACATCGTGCTCGTCCCCGCGATCCTGACGATCGTTGCGATCGTGCTCGGGATCGCTCGACAGCGCCAGCGGGCGAGGGCCCGCGCATGAGACCCCGCACCACCGCCATGCTCGTCGTCCTCGCCGCGATCTCCCTCGCTGGCGGCTGGTACTTTGGCGTGGCCTCGCAGCCGAGCGCGATGACCTCCGTGGCGCCCGGGACCCTTGTCTTCCCTGGCCTCGCGGAACGGCTCCAGAACGCGGCGAAGATCGAGGTCCGGCATCAGGCTACCACGCTGGTTGTCGACCGCGAGGGCGATCACTGGGGCCTGCCAGACCGCGGCGGCTATCCCGTCCAGCAGACCAAAGTGAGCTCGCTGCTGACCGGGCTCACGGAGCTGCGCATCACCGAGCCTCGCACCTCCGATCCCGCCTCGTACGGGCGGCTCGGCGTCGAGGATCCGAAGGATCCCGCGGCGACCTCGAACCTGCTGCGCGTGCTCGACGGATCGGGCAAACCCATCGCGGAACTGATCGTAGGCCATCGCCGCGTCCGCACCCAGGCGAACGTGCCGGAAACGGTGTATATCCGCCGCCCTGGAGAAGCGCAGTCCTGGATCGCCGAGGGCGCACTCGAGGTGGACGCCGATCCGCAGCTCTGGATCGACCGCGACGTGATGAATGTCGGCCAGGACAAGATCGCGAGCGTCGCCGCTACGCGCGGCGACCAGACGCTCGAATTCAAGCGCGAAGGCGACAAGCTCGCGCTGGTCGCGCCGGCCGATCATCCGAAGCTTGACGACTACAAGGTCGACGACGTTGCGCGCGCGCTCGACACGCTCACGCTCACCGACGTGAAGCCGGCGGCGCAGGAGCCGGGCGCCAAGATCGGCAGCAGCGTGTTCACAACCACCGACGGGATGAGGGTGACGGCGACCGTCTACAAGCAGGGCGATGGCGACAAGGCGGAGATCTGGTCGCAATTCGCCGTGGCTGGGGACGGTGCGGCGAAGGATGCGGCGGCGAAATTGCAGGCGCATGTGAACGGCTGGGCGTATCAGCTCGGCAACTGGAAGGAGGCGGCGCTCGCGCCGTCGATCGACCTGCTCAAATCGACCGAGCGCGCGCCCCCGGCGAACGCAGCCGGCGCCGGTGCTCCGCCGGCGGCAGATGCAGGGGCCACGCCGGGACCGGAGACGCCGAATCCGTGACGACGGCGCGCCGTAATACCGTCGCCACGTGATTCGCGAATACCCCGCCCGCCCGATCGTCGGAATCGGCATCGTCGTGCTCAAGGGGGACGCCGTGCTGCTGGTGCGCCGCGGACGTCCGCCGAACCTCGGCTCCTGGGCCCTCCCCGGTGGCGGCCAGGAACTCGGCGAGCGCGCGGAGGAGACGGCGCGGCGGGAACTGCTGGAGGAGGCCGGCCTGCAAGTCGGCGAGATGCACCTGGCCGCGAACGTCGACAGCATCCATCGGGATGCGGACGGACGCATCCGATACCACTATACGATCATCGATTTCTGCGCCGCCTATGCCGGCGGCGAAGCGATTCCAGGCGACGACGTCACGCACATCGCCTGGGCGCCGCTCGACCGGCTCGACGAGTACGATCTATGGAGCGAGGCGCACCGGGTCATCGCGATCGCGCGCGCACGTCTGCGCGGGTGATCCCTCACGGTACGGGTCGGGAAGCGCGCTGATCTCCCAGCCCACCGTGTCGTGCGCCTGTTTGGTCCGACGTCGTTTGACGATCATGCACGTGCCTCACACGTCGTAGCCGCAACCTTCCGGCCCGCCTCGCGCTGAGCCGCCACGAACGGAGAGATTTTGAATGGAACGCTCGCTGGATCCGGCGGATTGGGACGAGTTGCGCGCGCTCGGGCATCGGATGCTCGACGACATGATCGACGACCTCGCCAGCATCCGGGAGGCGCCGGTGTGGCGGAACATGCCCTCGGCGTTGCGCGCGGAGCTGCGGTCGCCGTTGCCGCGGGCGGGGCAGCCGCTCGACGCCGTGTACGAGGAGTTTGGGCGGCTCGTCGCGCCCTATGCGACCGGCAACAGGCATCCCCGCTTCATGGGCTGGGTGCACGGCGGCGGGACGCCGGTGGGGATGCTGGCGGAGATGCTGGCGGCGGGGCTGAACGCCAATCTCGGCGGGCGCGACCACGCGCCGATCGAGGTGGAGCGGCAGGTGGTCCGCTGGGCGGCCGAGATGCTCGGCCTGCCGGAGAGCACGTCGGGGCTCATGGTTACCGGCACGTCGATTGCGAACATGATCGCGGTGCTGGTCGCGCGGGCTTTCGTGCTCGGGCCGGGCGTGCGCAGCGCGGGCGTGGGCGAAATGCGGCTGGTGGCCTACACCTCGGCGGCAGCGCATGGCTGCATCGCGCGGGCGATGGACATGTGTGGGCTCGGCACCGACGCGCTGCGGCTGGTGCCGGTCGATGCGGCGCACCGGATGGATTCGGCCGCGCTCGCGGACATGGTGGCGCGCGATCGTGCGGACGGGGCGTCGCCGTTCCTCGTGGTGGGAACGGCGGGGACGGTGGATGTCGGCGCGGTGGACGATCTCGCAGGGCTGGCGGCGTTCTGCCGGCGCGAGCGGCTGTGGTTCCATGTCGACGGCGCCTTCGGCGCGATGGCGGCGCTGTCGCCGCGGCTGCGTGCGCTGCTGGCCGGGATCCAGCACGCGCATTCGGTGGCGTTCGATTTTCATAAGTGGGCGCAGGTGCCGTACGACGCGGGCTGCATCCTGGTGCGCGATCCGGCGGCGCAGATCGCAGCCTTCGCGCAGCACGCGGCCTATTTGCGGCGGGAGGAACGCGGGCTCGCGGGCGGCCATCCCTGGCCGTGCGATCTCGGGCCGGATCTGTCGCGCGGGTTCCGGGCACTGAAGGTGTGGATGACGCTGAAGGCGTATGGCGCGGACCGGCTGGGCGCGGTGGTGGAGCAGACGTGCGAACTGGCGCAGCGGCTGGCGGCGATGGTGGATGCGGAGCCGGCCCTGGAGCGGCTCGCGCCGGTGGCGTTGAACATCGTGTGTTTCCGCGTGCGGGCCGGGGCGGCGGATCTGGACCGGCTGAATGCGGAGATCGTTGCGGATTTGCAGGTGGCGGGGATTGCGGCGCCTTCGACGACGACGGTGGACGGCAAGCTGGCGATCCGGGCGGCGATCGTGAATCACCGGACGACGGAGGCGGATCTGCGAGTCCTGGTAAATGCGGTCGTGGCAGCGACAGCGACACGTGCGGTGACCGCGGTCTTAAGCGTGGCTGGCTAACGGCAGCGGGTCCCGTTCAGATCGCGCCCGGCACCAGCGACCACGATTACCCATTAATCGACCGCCTGCGCGAATAACGGAGCGCCTGGAACCTGTCCGCTGCGCCGACCGGTGCTCTGACATTGCTTCGTCGAAACAACCTAGCCATCGCGAGCCCCGCGCCTCCCCCGGGGGGCGAAGTCGCCAGGAGCAATTGCGGTGAGTATTTCTATCGTATGACCGTTGCCGAAATCGCCGGTGCAAGCTGCACCTTCATGCTGTCCGGATAGCTGTAGTTCGCACCGGTCGCAGCGTCGACGACGGCCCGCGGCCCCCCCCAATACGATGTTGCCGAACGTCGTTCCGACGAACTTGGGGGATTCTGTAGTATGGGTGGCTTGATAGCCATCGTTGCTGCAAGAGACACTCAAGTCGTTCTTCCTCTTGCTCAGGTCGCCTGGCCAAGGAGGGCGCGGACTGAAATGTCCTCGTCCACGTCCTGCCAGCGGATGCCGTCGCCGCGGCCGATCAGCCGCCAACGGCGGCGCTGCTCCGGCGTCGCATCGCGCAAGCGCGGGAACCAGGCGAGCGGGGCGGCGAGTTCGCGGCCGTCCGAGAGCACCAGCCGCACGACGGCATCGGTGACCTCCACGTCGACGGCAACGGGATCCGGGTCAATGCGAACCGGCGCCGTGGCGGAAGTGCTCATCCCATCTCCTCCGGAAGGCGTCGCGGTGCTCGAGCACCACGACGCGCAGGCGGTTCAGCTCGTGTGCGCGGAACCCGTCCGAGCTGGCGAGCTCCACCGGGTCCAACCAGAATTTGGCGGTCTTCTCCGCCTCCTCAACATGAACGTGCGCCGGCTCGCCCCTTTCCAGGCTGTAGAACAAGAACCAAACCCCTGGCTTCGCAAGATCGTCGACATCCAGTCGTTCTCTCGCTCGCGAGGTCGCACTCTGCATGCGGCGGCGTACGGCGCCCCTGAGGTGCTGCTGCGTCAGGTCTTCCCGCTGCCGCCGACGCTTAAAAATACGACCTGATCACGCCCGCTTCACATTCCAGAACAATGAGAACGGTGAGTGGATCACGCCCGTCAGCTTATCCGAATACGCCGCCGGGATCGACCATTGCCCCAGCGGGATGAACGGCAGGCTCTGGAAC
>DATAPS010000339.1:0-12420 GCA_036265085.1 Acetobacteraceae bacterium
GACCAACTCGGATTTCTTGACGATGCGCAACAGCACGAGCCGCCCGACCGGGGACATCAGCGCGCCGCCCACGCCTTGCAGCATGCGCGCCCCGATCAGGAACCAGAGCGAGTTCGCCTGTCCGCACAGCACGGAGCCGAGCGTGAACAGGAGAATCGCGGCCCCGAACACCGTTCTCGCACCGAACCGGTCAGCCGCCGGTCCACTCACCGGAATGAATACTGCGAGACTGAGCAGGTAGGACGTGAGCGCTACGCTCATGTGCAGCGGGTCCGCGCCGAACGAGCGCGCCATGTCGGGCAGCGCTGTGGCGATCACCGTGCCGTCGACCATCTCCATGAACATCGCGCTCGCGACGATCAGCGCGGTGATGGTCTTGCGGCGCTCCGCTGTTCGTTGCGCTGCTGCTGCGTCCGACATCAGGTCAAGATCGGCCCATTGCGTCGTGCCGGAAAAACGCCGATCCCGCATAGCCGGTGCGACAAAACCACCCGGAGATACGATAAATTGCTGAGTGGCGTTCTTCGTTTTGCCGCAATTGCGAGTCTAGCTGCTCCGGTCTCCGCGGCGATCCCCTTGCACAGCCTCCTGCCGCCGGTCAGTCCGACCTGCATCACCTCGCCATACGGACCACGCGGCTATGTCGGCCCGCGATCGCCGGCGATGTTCCACACCGGTATCGACCTCCGCGCGCCCGCCGGCGCATATGTCCGCGCGGTCGCGGCGGGGGAAGTGGTCGATGTGCGGAGGATGGGCGCGGCCGGCCTTCGCGTCGACATCCGCCATGCGAACGGCATGGCGAGCCGCTACGCCCATCTCGGTACGCTGACCCCCGCCCTCGCAATGGGAAAGCGCATGGTGGCGGCCGGTGAGGCACTGGGACGGGTCGGGCGGACCGGCGTGACCTACGGCACCCACGTCTATTTCGAGCTCCGGATCGACGACGCTCTGGTTGATCCGGAGCCTTACTTCGACGTCAAACGGTGTGGCGCCGGATAGCTATGAGGCACTCGCAACGGATGCCGGGACGATCTCGGCGTTGGTGGCGATCCGCGCCGTCGGGACCAGCGGAGCGGCTGCTGAAACGCGCGGCTTACCCCACGTAATGCGTCCTGCGGCATGGCAAACCGGGCATGCCGGGTGCCACGCGTCGTGCACCGTCCCGCAAACCTCGCAGCGCCACGCCGGATCCGCATCCGCGGTCGCCGCCCGCCGCAGTGCGTCCCGCTGCGCCGCGCGTCCCTCTTCGGTATCGCCCCGCTCCGTGGCCTCGATGTCCGCGATCAGAACCCAGAGCCGCCGTTCGTTGCACCCGGCCGCCAGCGCCGCCTCGGCGTTCCGTCGGGCATATGCGAGCCGGCCGGCGTCGAGCGCCAGCCGGCTCAACAGCAGCATAGTCTCCAGGTGAGCCGGATTGACGGCGGCGAGCTTGGCCGCAGCGGTGAGGCGATTGGCGGCGCCGGTCACCGGTGCCAGGAAGAACTCAGCGAGATCGGGTTGCGGATGCGCCTTCCAGCCGGTCCGGATTGCCTCCTGTGCCCGGCTCTCGCGGCCTTCCGCGCGGAGGCGGCGCGCATAGGCCAGCACCCCCGGCGTGAAGGAGGGGTCCTGCTCGAACGCCTGCCGCGCCAGCCGCATCGCCTCCCTCGGATCGCTGGTCTGTTCCGCCACCGCGGTCTTGAGCGCGACCGAAGGAACATCGGGCGGCGACAGCAGCAGCGCCTGGGACCAGTTCCCGGTCCGGATCGCGAGCTGCGCCCGCTCCTCGCGGAGCCAAGCGGCGCCGGGATGCACCCGCTCCGCGCGCGCGGCGATCGCCGCCGCTTCGGTCCAGTCCTGCCGCGCCATCGCCTGCCGGAACAGCCCGCGCAGGCCGAGGAAGGCGGCGTCGTCGCGCTCGGAGAGCTTCCGGTAGATCTCCGACGCCGCGGTCTCGTCGCCCGCCAGTCGGTTCGCCTCGGCGGCGAGCAGCAGCGTCTGCGGCGTCTCCCCGAGCAGGCGCTGGGCGCGGACCGCTTCCCGCCGCGCATCCCCACGGTCGCCGGCAGCGATCGCGACCAGTGTCCGGGTAATCGCGGCGTCGCCCTTCGACCGGCGGCCGCGCTCGCGCGAGCGGCCGAGGGCGGCGGGGATGCCGAAGAAGATCGCGCCTACGACCCGGACGACGATGTAAACGGCCAGCACGGCGAGCAGGAAGAACAGGACCGCAACCGGCGCAGTCGCCTCGAAGGTGTAGCCGGCGATGGTGACGCCGACCTGTCCACCAAGGCCCGCGATGTACCAGGCCACCGCGAGCGTGATCGCGGCGACGAAAATGACGGCGATGATGCGACGCATCAGGTGTGGGCCATCGACACGAGCGCGGCGCGGGCCGCCAGCAGCGACTTCGCCTGACCAAGCCAATCCGCCATGGCCTGCGCCGCGGCCCCGTCGAGCCGATCCAGCTCCGCCACCGCACCGGCGAGGTCGCCGGCGTTGAGCTTGGCGCGAGCGGCGTCGAGGACGGTGATGGCGGGCGATCCGACCACCACCTTGTCGCCCTGCCGCACCGTCACCAGCGAGCGTATCCGCAGCCACATGCGATCGCCGAGCGAGAGGTTGTCCGTGCGCGGCTTGCTCGCTTCCGCAGCGGCCTCAGCCGCGGCGGGAAATGCGAGCCGGAGCTGCGCCTCGGTCGGCGGCGGGGTGGTCGCGAATTGCTGCAGCGCGGGCGGCGCGTTCGTGATCTGGCCGAGCGGTTGGCCAGCTTCGAGGGCGGCAATCGCCTGCTGCACCCGGTCGGCGCGGCCGGCGGATTGAACCGCGCGGTTCGCGTCCTGCGCCGCGGCACTGGCCTGGGCGGCGGCCTGCTTCGCGGCGTCGGCGGCTTGCTGGGCCTGAGCGGTCGCCTGCTGCGCCTGAGCGATTGCCCGCTGGGCCGCGTCGCCGGCTTGCCCGGCGGCGCCGGCCGTCTGCGTCACCTGCTGAGCCACGTCGCCGAGGCGCGTCTCGAGCGCGGCGATCCGATTCCTCAGCGCGGCGGAGTCGGCCTGTTGCTGCGGACCGGCCGGCGCGCTCTGCTGGCTCAGTCCCTGCACCTCCTTCTCGAGCGCGGCGAGGCGGTCTTGAAGCGGCGAGACATTGACCGGCTGCGGCACCGGTCGCTGGTTGAGCTGGGTGATCTGCTGGCTCTGCGCGCGCAACTCGTTCTCAATCGCGCTGAGCCGGCCGGGATCGATCTCCGCCTGCGCGGCGAACAAGGCCTCCTCCCGCTCGTACAGCCAGACCCCGCCCGCCAGCAGCAGGAGGAAGCCGATCGCGGAGAGCACCGCCGCCGGGCTGCGGCCGGGCCGGGAGGGGGCGACCGGACGGGACGATGACGACGTTGCGGCGGGGCGGCCGGGCGCTGATGCGGGCGTGGTGGAGGGTTGCGCGTTCTTGGGCTGGGCGCCTGCGGGCGGGATCTGTGACGGCGGCCGCGTCGTTCCGCCCGCCGTCACCCCCGGCAAGGTGGGTGTCGGCCCCCCGGAAGGCGTACCGGCAGGTTTCGCCGCGCGCGATTTGTCGGTCGCGCCGGGATCGGTCGGCTTCGGTGAGTCGCTCATGTGAGGAGGGCCAGCAGCTGCTCTTGGGTGGGCCGTGATGCAACACGGATGCGCCGCCACGGCAAGGGGTCGATGGCCAAGGCGACCGCCGCCGAGATGACAATCGCGTCGCTCTGCGCCACGGCTCGGCGCAGCTCGCCGCGCATCAGCCGTTCGAATGCGCGCCCGGTCGCCGGAGAGAAGAACAGTGCCGCCGCGATTGTGCCGGCACGCATCGCCTCCCGCGCCTCGCCCGGCAGCCCACGAACCGGACGGGCGGCGTAGACCGCGCGCCGGTGCACGCGGAACCCCACCGCCCGGAGGTCCGCAAGCAACGGCAGCGCTTGCCCGGCGCCCACGGCCAGCAGCAGCGGCCCGCCCGCCGGCCGGCAGCGCCGCTCCACCAGCCGCAGAAGCGCCGCGGCATCGGCCTCCGCGCTCGCCACATCGGCGAATCCCCCGCGCTTCGCCGCCTTCGCGGTGGCGTCGCCAACGGCGAAGATCGGAACACGGTGGAATGCGGGCGGCAGCTGCGGCACGGCCGATGCGCTGGTGACCAGCACCGCCTGCAGCCGCGCCGGGTCGGGCAACTGCGCGGGACGCGGATGCAGCTCCAGCATCGGCGCCAGCACCGGCTCCCATCCCGCGGCGGCCACCCGGCGGGCGGTTTCGGACGCGCCCGGCTCCGGCCGGGTGATCAGGACCCCCCGGGGGCTGTCAGGCAAAGATGTCGGCGGGACTGTCGGAGCGCAGGCTCGCACCCAGCTCCGCCCCGATCCGCGCTGCGTCCGCGCCACTGCCGCGCAACGTTCGGCGGAGCAGGAAGCTGCCGTTCGCGCGCGCGACCAGTCCGGTCAGGTGCAGGCTACCGTCGGGATCGAGCCGGGCGTAACCGCCAATTGGCGTGCGGCAGGAGCCGTCGAGCGCCGCAAGCAATGCACGCTCCGCGGTCGAGACGGCCTTGGCGACGGGGTCCTCGATCGCGGCGAGCAGCTCTCGCAGCTCCGTGTCAACCGTGCGCACGGTGATGCCGACGATTCCCTGACCGGCAGCGGGCACCATCGTCTCGGGGTCGAGCGCAACTCCCTGATCCTCCAGGCCGAGCCGCTGCAGGCCGGCGGTGGCGAGCAAGGAAGCGGTAAAATCCCCCCGCTGCACCCGGGCGAGGCGCAACTGCACGTTCCCGCGCAGGACCGCGAAGTGGAGGTCCGGCCGCATGTGCAGGAGCTGCGCCTGCCGCCGCACCGAGCTCGAGCCGATCAGCGCGGCGGGCGGGAGCGCGGCCAGCGGGTCCGCGGGGTCGACTCCCAGGCATTCGGGGCCGAGCACCAGCGCGTCCCGCGGGTCCTCACGCCGCAAGGTGCAGGCGAGCGCGATGCCGGAAGGCAGCTCGGTCTCCAGGTCTTTCAGGCTATGCACCGCGAAGTCGATCCGGCGATCGAGCAGCGCCTCGTGGATCTCTTTGGCGAACAGGCCCTTGCCGCCAATATCGGCGAGGCGCGTGCCGCTCGCCTGCGTCGCGTCCCCGGTGGTCCGGATCGCGTGTTCCTCGAACACCTCCATGCCGCGGAGGACCGGGCAGAACTTCGTCAGCGTCTCCAGGAAGGCACGCGTCTGCACCAGTGCCAGCGGCGAGCTGCGGGTGCCGACGCGGAGCGGGAGCGGGCGAGTGTGGGGTCGCACGGTGCTGGAACGCCGCTCGGAGTGGTCGGGGTGCGGGTCGAGCTGAGCTGTATTGGCATTCAACATGGCGCCGAGTGGTATGACGCGGCGCTGCCGCTTGGAAGAGAGGGGATGTTCCGATTTTACCTCTAGATGTGCATATCCGGTCTGCCCCGGCAGGCAACCCCTCCGGCCCGGTACTCGGGATCGAGACCTCGTGCGACGAGACGGCTGGGGCGGTGCTCGCGCCGGACGGGCGTGTGCTGGCAGAGGTCCTGCTCAGCCAGGAAGAGCATACGACGTACGGCGGCGTCGTGCCGGAGATCGCCGCTCGTGCGCATCTCGCCCATCTGCCGCGCTTGGTGCGCGAGGTGTTGGATCGTGCGGCGATTGCCGCCAAAGATCTTGCTGGCGTGGCGGCGAGCAGCGGTCCCGGCCTGATCGGCGGGCTGATCGTCGGTTCCGGCTTCGCGAAGGGTCTGGCTCTGGCACGCGGGCTGCCGTTCGTGGCAGTTAATCATCTGGAGGCACACGCGCTGACCGCCCGCCTGCCCGGTCTGTTCGATCCGCCGGTCGCCTTTCCCTATCTCCTGCTGCTGGTCTCCGGCGGGCATTGCCAGCTCGTGGAGGCCCTCAGCGTCGGCCGCTACCGCCGGCTCGGCGGGACGATCGACGACGCGGTCGGCGAGGCGTTCGACAAAGTTGCCAAGCTACTCGGACTCGGCTGGCCCGGCGGTCCTCAACTTGAACGCCTCGCGGCGCACGGCGACCCAGTGCGCCTCGCGCTGCCGCGACCGATGCGTGGGCGGGCGGGATGCGACTTCAGCTTCTCGGGTCTTAAGACAGCGGTGGCCCAGCTCGTGGCCGCCTACCCGGCAGGACCGCTCCCGGAGCGCGATGCCGCCGACATCGCCGCCTCGTTCCAGCGCGCCGTCGCCGAGGTCCTTGCCGATCGCGCCGCCAACGCGATGCAGGCATTCGCCCATCGCCACGGTTCGGGCGCTTTGGTTATTGCCGGCGGTGTGGCTGCGAATGCCGCAGTACGTGGGGCGCTCGAGCGCATTGCAGAGAGCCATGGCTTTCGTCTGCTCGCGCCGCCGGTCCGGCTTTGCACGGACAATGCGGTGATGGTTGCGTGGGCCGGTATCGAGCGGCTCCGGCTCGGCTGGGCGGATGGGCTGGACCGCGCGCCGCGGCCGCGCTGGCCCCTCGATGCGGCGGATATGCTGCCGGCAGCCGGCGTTTGACCGCGCGTGAACTATCGCCACGCCTTCCATGCCGGCAATTTCGGCGACTGCATGAAGCATGCCCTGCTGATCGCGCTGATCCACGCGCTGCGACACAAGCCGGCGGCGGTCTTCGTGCTCGATACGCATGCCGGGCGCGGCCGTTACGATCTCGGCTCCGGCCCCGCGCAACGCACCGGGGAGTGGCGCGCCGGCATCGCACGGATCATGGAGGATCCGCCGCCGGCGCTCGCCGATTACGTCGACCTGGTGACCGAGCTCGGCCTCTACCCCGGCTCTCCTGCGATCATTCGCTCGTTGCTGCGGCCGCAGGACCGGCTGGTTTGCTGCGAGCTGCACCCCGAAGAGCACGCGGCGCTACGGTCGCTGTTCGCGCGTGACCCACAGGTCGCTGTGCATCTGCGCGACGGCTACGAAGCCATCCGCGCGCTCCTGCCCCCCTCCGGGATCGCGCGCGGCCTCGTGCTGATCGATCCGCCCTACGAGGTCGGCGATGAGCTCGAGCGCGTCGCGGCCGCGCTTGCCGAGGCAAGACACCGGTTTGCGGCAGGGGTGCTCGCTGCTTGGTATCCGATCAAGCACCGCGCCCCGACGCGGGCGTTCCATGGGGTGCTGCGCGCGAGCCGCTTGCGCGATGTAATCGCCGCGGAGCTCTGGCTGCGTGAGCCGCTCGATGCGGCGCGGTTGAACGGGTGCGGGCTGATCGTCGTCAACCCGCCGTTCGGCTTCTCGGAAACCGCGCTCGGTATCCTCGGAGCGCTGCGTGGGAGACTTGGCGAGCACGACGGAGGGGACGGGTTCGCGGTGGAGCGCCTGATCGATGAGTAACGTGCTCATCGTCGGCGCGGGCGCATGGGGCACGGCGCTCGCGATCCAGGCGGCGCGGGCCGGGCAAGACGTTGCGCTCTGGGCGCGCAATCCTGCGCGCGCGCACGAAATCGGGGCGTCCCGGGAAAATCCCCGACTCCCCGGTGTCCGGATTCCTGAGTCTGTCTCCGTGGTGGATCGCCTCCCCGCGAGCGAGCTGATTCTGCTCGCTGTTCCGCTGCAGCACATGCGCGAGATTTCCGAAGCGGTTGCCCGCGACGGCGTTCTCGTCTGCTGCGCGAAGGGAATCGAGACAGGAACGAACGCGCTGCCATTGGAGATATTGGGACAGACGCGGCCGGGGCAGCCCGCCGCGATGCTGACCGGCCCGAACTTCGCGCACGAGATTGCGCGCGGGCTTCCGGCCGGCGCGACCGTCGCAGCTGCCGACCCTGAGTTGCGCGCAGGGATCATCCGCACGCTCGCCACCCCGGCGTTCCGCCTTTACGGGAACGAGGATGCCGTCGGCGCGCAGGTCGGGGCCGCGGCGAAGAACGTGATTGCGATCGCGGCCGGCGCTGTGATCGGGGCAGGACTCGGCGAGAACGCACGTGCGGGGCTGGTGACGCGGGGCCTCGCGGAAATCGCGCGGCTGGCGCATGGGCTCGGCGGTCGCACGGAAACTGTGAGCGGGCTGTCGGGGCTTGGAGATCTCGTGCTGACATGCGCCGCTCCAGCAAGCCGCAACTACAGCCTTGGCCTCGCGCTGGGCCGCGGCGAGTCGCTCGACGCGATCCTCGCGTCGCGCAGCGCCGTGACGGAGGGCGTCGCGACCGGCCCTGCGCTCGTCGCACGCGCACGAACGGTCGGGGTGGCCATGCCGATTTGCGAGGTCGTTGCGGATCTGGTGACGGGCCAGACGACGATCCCGGACGCCATGAACGCGCTACTCTCGCGCCCACTGCGGGACGAATAGCGTCCGACCCGTTCGTGATCGATCCGAACGCCACACAATAAACGATGTGAGCCGCAGCGGCGGGTGGCCGCGCCGCCCCACGACATGCGCTGGCCCGACGCGGTGGGCTGGGTTAGAGAGCGCGCGTGGTTCGCGGGATCCTCACCGTCGGCGGCTGGACCAGCGCGAGCCGCGTGCTCGGCTTCGTCCGGGACATCCTGATTGCCGCCCTGCTCGGCGCGGGCCCGGTCTCGGATGCGTTCTTCGTCGCCAACCGTCTTCCGAACCTGTTCCGCCGGCTGTTCGGCGAGGGCGCGTTCAACGCGGCCTTCGTGCCGGCCTTCTCGGGGATGCTCGCGGCGGAAGGGCCGGCGGCGGCGAAGGCGTTCGCCGAGGAAGCGATCGCGGTGATGGCGTTCTGGCTGGTCGGGCTGACCATGCTCGCCGAGCTGTTCATGCCGCAGCTCACGGCCGTCATCGCGCCCGGCTTCACCACCGAGCCGCAGACCTTCGCGCTGGTCGTGACGCTCGGACGGATCACGTTCCCCTACATGCCGCTGATCTGCCTGGTCGCGCTGTTCTCCGGCATCCTGAACGGGCTCGACAAGTACGCGGCCGCCGCGGCCTCGCAGCTCGTCTACAACGTGGTCTCCATCGCCTTCATGGTCGGGCTCGCCCATGCGTTACCGACGCCCGCGCATGCGATGGCCTGGGGCGTGTCGGCTTCTGGCGTGTTCCAGCTCGCGCTGGTCGCGTGGGGCGTGTGGCACGCGGGCATGACACTGCATATCCCGCGCCCGCGTCTGACGCCGCAGATGCGGCTGCTGTTGCGGAAGATGGGGCCGGGGCTGATCGGCGCGGGCGTGGTGCAGATCAACTCGCTGGTCGACGTGTTCATCGGCAGCCTGCTGCCGCCGGGCACGATCGCCGTGCTGTATTTCGCCGACCGCGTGAACCAGCTGCCGCTCGGCATCATCGGCACGGCGGTGGCCACGGCGCTGCTGCCGACACTCTCGCGGCAGGTGCGGAGCGGGCAGGCCAGCGATGCGCTCGCGACGCTCAACCGGGCGATCGAATACGCGCTGCTGCTGACCTTGCCGGCGGCGCTGGCCCTGGCGGCGGCGGCGCATCCGATCACGGCGACGCTGTTCCAGCGCGGGCGGTTCGACAGCCGGGACGTGCTGCTGACGACGCAGGCGCTGGCGGCGTACGCGTCGGGGCTGCCGGCCTTCGTACTGGTGAAGGTGCTGGTGCCGGCTTTCTTCGCGCGCGGCGATACTGCGATGCCGGTGAGGACCGGGATCGCTTCGGTCGCGCTCAACCTCGGGCTCAATTTCCTCTTCATGGGGCCGCTGCAGCATCTCGGCCCGCCGCTCGCCTCGAGCGTGTCGTCCTGGTTCAACGTGGCGGCGCTCGCGGTGATCCTGCACCGGCGCGGGCAGCTGGTGCCCGATCCCGGACTCATGCGGCGGGTGCCACGCATGCTGGCGGCGAGTCTCGCGATGGCGGCGCTGCTCGCGCTGATGCAGGTCTACGCGCTGCCGTTGCTGGATGCGCTCGCGCTGCCCGGCGCGCGGATGACGCGGCTTGCGCTGCTGATCGGCGGCGGACTGGTCGCATACGGCGCCGCGGGGCAGGCGTTCGGCGCGTTCGACGTGAGCGAGGTCGCGGGGCGCCTGCTCCGGCGCCGGCGAGAGAAGGCCGCGGCCGTGCAGGGTTGACCTCGGCTCCCGCGGGTTCGACAACCGCGGCCCCCTTCACTGATCCGCGACCCCGATGCAACGAATTTTCTCCGGCATCCAACCAACCGGCGTCCCGACGCTCGGCAATTATCTCGGTGCGCTGAAGAACTGGGTCGCGCTGCAGGATACGCACGACTGCCTCTATTGCGTTGTCGACCTGCACGCGATCACGCAGCCGCAGGACCCGGCGCTGCTCGCCACGCAGACGCGGGAGATGGCGGCGTCGCTGATCGCCTGCGGGCTCGATCCGAAGAAGAACATCCTGTTCGCGCAATCGTCGGTGCACGCGCATGTGCGTCTCGCGTGGATCTGCGCGTGTGTGGCGCGAGTCGGCTGGCTGAACCGGATGACGCAGTTCAAGGACAAGGCGGGGAAGGATCGTGATTCCGCCTCGGCCGGGCTGTACACCTATCCCGTGCTGATGGCCGCGGATATCCTCGTCTATCACGCGACGCGTGTGCCGGTGGGCGACGATCAGCGGCAGCATCTGGAGCTCGCGAACGACATCGTGCAGAAGTTCAACCACGATTACGGCGTGGATTTCTTCCCGAGCATCGAGCCGCTGATCCTCGGTCCGGCGGCGCGGGTGATGAGCCTGCGCGACGGCACCAAGAAGATGGCGAAGTCCGATCCGTCGGATCAGTCGCGCATCAATTTCAGCGACGATGCCGACACGATCGCGCTGAAGATCCGCCGCGCAAAGACCGATCCTGAGCCGCTGCCGGGCGAGCCGGAAGGGCTGGGACGTCGGCCGGAAGCGCGCAACCTCGTGGGCATCTACGCAGCGCTGACTGACACCGACGCCGCATCCGTGCTGCGCGAGCATGGCGGGAAGGGGTTCGGCGCGTTCAAGGAGGCGCTCGCGGAGGTGCTGATCGCGAAGATCACGCCGATCGGCGCGGAGACGAAGCGGCTACTCGCCGATCCCGAGGGGATCGACGCGATTCTTCGCGACGGCGCGGCGCGGGCGGCAGCGATCGCCAATCCGATCGTCGCGGAGGCGGAGCGGCTCGTCGGTCTCCTCCGCCTCTGACTCGATCCGACCTCGCGTTGAGACGGGCTGCGGAATCGTCTATGCAGCGGCCTTCTCTGAGGGGTGCTCCATGAGCGATCTGGTCGTCATCAGCTTTCCGACCGAGGCCCAGGCTGAGGAGGTCCGTCACAAAGTCCTGAGCATGCAGGAGAGCTACCTCATCGAGCTCGGCGACGCGGTGATCGCGTTGAAGCAGCCGAACGGGCATGTGAAGCTGAACCAGCTGTTCCATCCGACCGCCTCCGGCGCGACCTCGGGCGCGTTCTGGGGGCTGCTTATCGGCTTGTTGTTCCTCAACCCGCTGATCGGCGCGGCGATCGGCGCTGGGGCGGGCGCGATCAGCGGCGCCCTCACCGATGTCGGCATCAACGACGACTTCATGAAGAATGTCGCGAAAGTGCTGCAGCCGGGGAACGCGGCGCTGTTCCTGCTGATCCGCAAGATGACGACGGACAAGGTGATCGAGGACCTGCGCGGATCGGGCGGCACCGTGCTGCGGACGTCGTTCGATCACACCAAGGAGCAGGCGCTACGCGACGCGCTGGCCGTGCATGCGGAGACGGCGACGGCGCCGGCACCGTCTCCGGCGCCGTAGGAGCGACGCGTTCGATGAGCGACAGGCAACCGCTCCGGATTGCCGTTCTGCTCGGAAGCGTGCGGTCGGATCGGCGCGGGATTCGGCCAGCGCGGATGATCATGCGCGCGCTCGGCGATCGCGGGGACGCGCCGACGCTCGTCGATCCGATGGAACTGCGCTTGCCGCTGCTCGATCGGATGTACAAAGAACATCCCGCCGGGACGGCGCCGCCGAACCTCGAACGGCTCGCAGAACTCTATCGCGCGGCAGACGCGTTCGTGGTCGTCAGCGGCGAGTACAATAACGGCATTCCACCCGCGCTGAAGAACCTGCTCGACTACTTCCTCGAGGAGTACTTCTGGCGGCCGTCGGCGATCGTCTGTTACTCGGCGGGCCAGTTCGGCGGCGTTCGCGCGGCGATGCAGTTGCGGATGACGCTGGCGGAGCTCGGCATGCCGAGCATCCCGTCGCTATTGCCGATCCCGCGCGTGCAGGACGCGCTCGGTGAGAATGGTGAGATTGCGAACGTGCATATGGAGCATTCGATCAAGCGCTTCCTCGACGAGCTCGCGTGGTATGCGCGGGCGTTACGCCGCGAGCGGGCTGTCTCCGGAACGCCTTACTGAAGCTCCGTCGTGAATACGGCGCGCGCACGATGCCACGCCTCTCCGCGGGACGCGGGGAGAGGGGGGCCGAGAGCAGGGCGCGGGCCGGGTCGAGCGACGGCGCGGCGGCGCGCGCTCACTCCAGCAGCGGCTGGGCCAGGAACGGCTGGCGGTAGCGGGTGAGATAGAAACGGAACGGCCGATCGCGGGTCCCGGTGAACGGCGGCGG
>DATAPS010000340.1:0-7643 GCA_036265085.1 Acetobacteraceae bacterium
GCGGGGTCGGCCGGCGAAGGCCATAGCCTGGCGCTGCAACAAGCGGGCGTAACCGTCGCCGCCATCGCGAGCCGTACCGCAGCGACGGTCGCCGAGGTCGCGAAACGGCTCGGGATCGCCACCCCGAGCACCGACTGGCAGGCAAGCCTCCGCGATCTCCGTCCCGATATCGTCGCCATCGCGACGCCCGGCGACAGCCATGTCGCGATCGCCGACGCCGCGCTCTCCCAACGCTGCCACGTCTTCGTCGACAAGCCGCTCGCGCCGACCGCGGCTGACGCGCGCCAGATCTGGCGGCGCGCGCAGGCGGCCGGCGTCAAGACCGCCTACGCCGCGACATCGAACTATCAGCCCGCGGCCATGCTCGCGCGCAAGCTCGTCGCCGACGGCGCGATCGGCACGCTGCTCGAGGCGGAATTCGTCTCGCATTATCACTGGTCGAGCCTGCTGCCGCATGGCTGGCCGCATCTGCTGTCCGAAGGCGGCGGACGACTCAACAACAACTTCACCCACAAGCTCGCCATCGCGGAGAGCGTCTGCAACGGCGTGATCCTCGCGGTCGCCGGCGAGACGCGCAACGACCTCAAGCGCGCCCCTGCCGCCCCGTTTCCCCACGACTTCCGCGAATGGACCCGCAACCCCGTCCCGCCTGAGGAGGCCGCGCGCGGCGAATGGCGCGCGGTCGACAGCGACTGGTCCTACACCGTCCTCGCGCGCATCGGGCCGCCGGGCTCCGATCCCGCATCAGCCGTCAGCGTCACCTTCCGGCACTCCTGCCTGCGCCGGAGCATGGTGCGCGACTACGTTGCCTTCTACGGCACCGAGGGGTCGATCCATGTCGATCAGGCCTACTGCCAGGGCGACCTCTATCTCTGGCGCGAGGGCGACGACCAGTTCCGCAGCGTCCCGGTCGGACAAGACATCCTCGACGCGCTGCCGCCGCAACGGACGCAGGCGCATTGGCCGAAAGGCTGGTCGGTGCCGCAGCGTGCCTGGGACGCACTCGCGCGCGACTTCGTCGCCGACATCGAGGGCAAGCCGCACGACCGCTACAACACGATCGCCGACGGCTGGCGGCACCAGGAAGTGATCGACGCCGTGCGCGCACGCGCGGGATGGACGGTGCTGCCGGTATCGTAGGGCCGGTCTTGGCCCGCCGACGCGGCGCCGCACGATCGGCCGGTCAAGACCGGCCCTACACAAGCAACAAAATGGGGAGTGCCAAATGTCTGAAGAAGATCCGTCCGGCCTCGGCCGCCGCCCGCTCATCCTTAGCGCGCCTGCTCTGCTCGCCGCGCTCCTCGCGCAAGCCCGCCCGGCCGACGCCCAAAGCGCCGCCCGGCGCGCGACCTTGGTGATCGCGCTCGACTTCAGCGACACCACCACGCTCGATCCGGGCCGTGTGGCCGGCTATTCCAATCCGTTGCCGACGCGCATGGCCTATGACCCGCTCGTGACGATGGCGCCCGGCGACTACATCACCGTCCGCCCCTGCGTTGCGACCGAGTGGTCGTATCTCCCCGACGGCAAGACGATCCGCTTCAAGCTGCGCGACGACATCCGCTTCGTCTCCGGCCGCCCGCTCACCGCCGAGGACGTGCGCTTCTCGTTCACCCGCCTGCTCACCATGAAATACCAGGCCAGTCAGTATCTCGCGCATGTCGACCACGTCGCCGCGGTCGACGACCACACCGTCGATTTCGTGCTGAAAGATCCGACGCAGCCGCTTGTCACCATCATCGCGGCGCCGGAATTCGGCATCTCCGACAAGGCGGCCGTGATCGAGCATGGCGGCACCGATATCGACGCCGCCAACAAGGACACGGCGACCCCTTGGCTCGACCAGAACTCCGTCGGCAGCGGCGCCTTCCGCCTCACCGGCTGGGAGCGCAATCAGTCGATCTCGCTTGTCCGCAACCCGACCTACTGGGCGGGAAAGCCCGGCTACGAACGCGTGCTCATCCGCCAGATGAGCGAGAGCGCGGCGCAGTTGCTCGCCCTCAAGCGCGGCGACGTGGATGTCGCGTTCAATCTCATCCCCGAACAGATCGCGACCCTGAAAGACGATCCGAACATCGACGTCATCCGCGTCACCAGCCTCGATTATCTCTATATGGCGGTCAGCGAGACGACCGAGAACCCCGCGCTGACGAAGACGCAGGCGCGGCAGGCGATCGGCTACGCAATCGACTACGACGGGATCATCAAAGAACTGATCGGCGGCAACGCGACCCGTCCTGCCGCCTTCCTCCCCGTCGGCGTCAACGGCTCCACCGACGCGCTCACGAAGGAGATCGGCTATCACCAGGATCTCGATCGCGCGCGCCAGTTGCTGAAGGAGGCCGGCCTGCCGGAGGGCTTCAGCTTCACACTCAACTTCGCCAATCAGTCGCTGGCGGGCGTCGCCTATCGCGACGTCGCCGTGAAGGTGCAATCCGATCTCGCCCGCGTCGGCATCCGCGCCGAGCTGGCGCCGATGGACATGGTCAGCATGTACGCGGCGTACAATGCCGCACGCCTGCAAGCCGTGCTCGGCTTCTGGAACCCGCCCGCGGTCGAGAACCAGCTCTGGGCGTCGGCGACTGTCGTGCGCGTCGCCAAGCGCTTGCACTGGGACGTGCCGCCCGACTTCACGCAGCTCGTGCACGACGCAGCGGCGGAGCGGGATCTCGCCAAGGCCGCAGCGATGTGGCGCGAGTATCAGGTCAGGATGGTCGGCTTCGCGCATCTCTTCGTGCTGATCCAGCCGATCTATCAGATTGCCGTCCGCAAGAGCGTCTCCGGCCTGAAGATCACCGCCGCCGGCTGGATGGCGGAAGTGGATGCGGCGCGGCCGGTCTAGGCACCGTGATCCGTTACGTCTCCTCTCGCCTGGTGCTCGCCGTGGTGATGGTGCTGCTCGCCTCGCTGGTGATTTTCCTCATCGCCAACTCGGTGCCCGGCGATCCGGTGCTGCTGCAGCTCGGCGACCTCGGCGCGTCCAATCCCGTGATGGTCGCCGCGTTCCGGCACAAATGGGGCCTCGATCTGCCGCTCTGGGACCGCTACTGGATCTTTCTCGACGGGCTGTTCCACGGCGATCTCGGCAACTCCATCGCCTCGCGCCGCCCCGTGCTCGCCGACATCATCGATTATGCACCGGCGACCATCGAGCTCGCCTCCTGCGCCTTCCTGCTCTCGCTCGTCGTGGGCCTGCCGCTCGGCATCATCGCCGCGGTTCGTCGCGACAGCTGGGTCGATCACATCGCCCGCGTCGTCTCGCTGATCGGCGTCTCAGCGCCCGCGTTCTGGCTCGCGTTCATCATGCTGGCGATCTTCTACGGCCAGCTCGATTGGGCGCCGGGACCGGGGCGGCTCGATCCTGTGGCGTTCCCGCCCGACCGCGTTACCGGCCTGCTGCTGATCGACACCGTGCTCGCCGGCGACTGGGACACGTTCCACGACGCGCTCGCCCATCTTGTGCTGCCCTCGATCGTGCTGGCCAGCGCGACGCTCGGCCTGATCACGCGCACCACGCGCGCCGCGATGCTGGAGGCGCTGTCGCAGGACTACGTGCGCGTGGCGCGCGCCAAGGGACTGCGCCGATTTGTCGTCGTCCTCGGGCACGCGCTGCCGAACGCGATGCTCCCGGTGGTAACGCTAGGCGGCCTCGCGTACGCGAACCTGCTGTCGGGTGCGGTGTTGACCGAGACGATCTTCTCCTGGCCGGGCCTCGGCCGCTACACGTTCCAAAGCGCGGTGGCGCTCGATTTCCCGGCGATCACCGGCATGACGGTGGTGATCGCGAGCGTGTACGTGCTCGTGAATCTGATGGTGGACGTGTCCTATGCGCTCCTCGACCCGCGGGTGGTGAGGCGGTAGGGACCGTCGCGCAGTTCGGTCCCGACCCGCCGCGTCGATCCCGCATCACTCCCGAAAAAGGGCGCTATGAGCACACGTGCCAAACCGCAACACCCGACCCGGTATCCATGAAACCGATCGTCCTCACGATGGGCGACCCCGCCGGTATCGGTGCCGAAATCACCACGAAAGCCTGGCGCGCGCGACGGCCGGATAGCCGAGCGTTTCTCGTCATCGACGATGCGGATCGCTACGCGTCCTGTCCCGTCCGCAAGGTCGGAAGTGTCGGCGAAGTGGAGTCGACCTTCGCAAACGCTCTGCCGGTCCTGCCGGCGTGCCTGCGCGCAACGCCGGTTCCCGGGCGCCCCGACGTCGCCAATGCCCCCGCTGTCATCTCCGCCATCGAGACCGCCACGCGCCTCGTACAGGCCGGCGAAGCCGCCGCCGTCGTCACCAACCCGATCAGCAAAGCGACCCTCTACGGCGCCGGTTTTCCGCACCCTGGCCACACCGAATTCCTCGCCGCCCTGACCGGCGCCCCGCTCCCCGTAATGATGCTCGCCAACCGTGAGCTGCGCGTCGTCCCCGTCACCATCCACGTCTCGCTCCGCCGCGCGCTCGCGACGCTGAGCACCGACGCCATCATCCGCACCGCCCGCATCACTGCCGAAGCGCTCCGCCGCGACTTCGGTATCCCCTGGCCGCGCCTCGCGATCGCCGGCCTGAACCCGCATGCCGGCGAGGATGGCGCGCTCGGCGATGACGAGACGCTCATCATCCAGCCCGCCATCGACGCGCTGCGGGCGGAGGGGATCGACGTTTCCGGCCCGTGGTCGCCGGACACGATGTTCACGCCCGGCGCGCGGGCGCGCTACGATGTCGCGATCTGCATGTATCACGATCAGGCGCTGATCCCGTTGAAGACGATCGACATGACTCACGGCGTGAATGTCACGCTCGGCCTGCCCATCATCCGCACCTCGCCGGATCACGGCACCGCGTTCGACATCGCGGGAAAAGGTATCGCCGATCCGTCCAGCCTGATCGCCGCCATCGATCTCGCCTCCGAACTGGCCGCGCGCCGGGAGGCCGCGGCGTGATCCGGCTCGGCGTCAACATCGACCATGTCGCGACGATCCGGAATGCGCGCGGCGGCACGCATCCCGATCCGCTCGAGGCGGCGCGCCTCGCCGTCGCCTCCGGCGCCGACGGGATCACGATCCATCTCCGCGAGGACCGCCGCCATATCCGCGATGACGACCTCCGCCGCATCCGCGAGGAGATCATGGCGCCGCTCAATTTCGAAATGGCGGGCACCGAGGAGATGACGCGCATCGCCGTCGCGGCCCGCCCGCACGCCTGCTGCCTCGTGCCCGAACGCCGCGCCGAAGTGACCACCGAAGGCGGCCTCGACGTCGCTGGCCAAGCCACGACGCTGGGTCCGATCGTGCGGACGTTGGCGAACGCCGGCATTCGCGTCTCGATGTTCATCGACCCCGATCCGGCGCAGCTCCGTGCGAGTGCCGAGGTGGGCGCAGCGGTGGTGGAGCTCCACACCGGCGCCTACGCGCATGGCCGCGCGGGCGAGATCGAGCGGCTCCGCGAGGCGGCGGCGCTGACGACGACGCTCGGCCTCGAGTGCCACGCGGGGCACGGGCTGACATTCGACAATGTCGCGCCCGTCGCGGCGATCCCGGAGGTGATGGAGCTGAACATCGGCCATTTCCTGATCGGGCAGGCGGTGTTCGACGGTCTGCCGGCCGTGATCCGGCGGATGAAGGCGCTCATGGAGGCCGCAAGAAGCTGACCGCAACTCGGCCATATCGCGGAGCGATGCCCCGCCGACAGGCGGAGAAAACACGCGTGCCGTCGGCAAGCGCCGACAGCCTGGCCGAGGAAGTGCCGATCGCGGTGTCGTACGCGGGCATCGCCCATGCGGTGATGATGGGCACGCCCGCGGATCTGGACGATTTCGCCGTCGGATTCTCGATCACCGAGGGAATCGCGGAAGCCGAGGACATCCGCTCGATCGAGACGACCCGCTCCGGCGACACCATCTCGCTCGACGTCACGCTCGCGCCGGACCGCCTGCGCCGCTTCCTCGCCGTCCACCGCACGCGCAATCTGCGCGGACACACCAGCTGCGGGATCTGCGGCGTCCGCGACCTCGACGGAATTCCCGGCATCCGGAACCGTGCCGGCTCCGGGCGCGCGCCGCCCCCTGAAGCGATTCGCCGCGCCCTCGCCGATCTCCGCGCGTTCCAGCCGCTCGCCCAGCGCACCCATGCCACCCACGCCGCGGCTTGGGTGGACAGCGACGGTGGGATCCGGCTCGTGCGCGAGGATGTCGGACGCCACATCGCGCTCGACAAGCTGATCGGCGCGCTCGCCCGCGGCGGCGACCGCGCGGACGGCTTCTGCCTGGTGTCGAGCCGCTGCTCCTACGAGATGGTGCAGAAGGCCGTCGCGGCAGGCTTTCCCGCCCTCGTCGCCCTCAGCGCGCCGACGACGCTCGCGGTGCGAACGGCGGCCGAGGCGGGGCTGTGGCTCTGCGCCGATGCGGCCCGAACGGCACGCGCCTAGGCTCCCGAAGAGGGGGCACACCGCGATGGAGTACCGCACGTTCTGGCACCAGTATCTGCGCGCGCACGCCCGCCCCGCGACGCGCCTCGTGCACTATGCCGGCAGCCTCGCGGCGCTCGCGTGCCTGATCGCGGCCGCGGCGACGCTCGACTGGCGCTGGCTGATCGCGGCCCCGCTGGTCGGCTACGCCTGCGCCTGGGCGGCGCATGCCGGGCTGGAGGGGAACACGCCACAGACCTTCGGACATCCGATCTGGTCGCTGTTCAGCGACTACCGGATGCTCGGCCTGTGGCTGGCGGGGCGGCTCGGGCCGCATCTGGCCGCCGCAAACAAAGAGGGCCCCGGCAATGCCGGAGCCCTCCCATTGTCTGGCGGGAACCGCCGAGAGACCTAGACCCCGCCTCCGACGCTGTCGGCTGCAATCCAGGTCACGCGGACTAGGGCCCGCATCAGGCAATGAGACACTGGATCACCTCCTTTCAGTTGTTGACGACTGCGCAAACACTGACCTGAAGACTCGCGCCGTGCCAAGCGGAATCTTCGCCGCCGGAAAAGCTCGGGAAAAGCTGTTGCGCACCGGCCCCACGGCACATACCGTCGATGAAGGGAAAACGGCGTCCAACCAAGAAACAGAGGCCCAACATGGCGGAACCGGTGTCGCGACGCACTCTCCTGGCAGCAGGCGGGGGCGTCTTTGCCCTCGCCGCCCTCGGCGAAGCGCCCTCCGCCAGAGCCGACGCATTCGACTGGAAGAAGCACGCCGGAACGAAGCTCCGAGTCGTCACCCTCAAATTCCCGCTCTCCGAAATCCAACAGGCCCGCCTCGCGGATTTCGAGCAGCTGACCGGCATGAAGGTGCAATGGGAGATGCTGCCCGAGGATCTCTGGCGGCAGAAGGTGAAAGTCGAGCATCTCGGTGGATCGACCGACCTCGACGTGTTCCTCAGCTATTACGGCCAGGAAGGCGACCAATTCCTCGCCTCCGGCTGGTACACCGACACCGCGCCGATGATCCGCAACCCCGCACTCACCAACCCCGACTTCGCGTGGGACGACTACATCCCCGCCGTCCGCAACGGCGCGACCGTGAAGGGCCAGGTCCCGATCATCCCCGACCGCGCCGCGGCACTTCCCATCCTCTATTACCGCCGCGACCTGTTCCAGCAGTTCAACCTCGAACGCCCGAAGACCTGGGATGACGTCCGCAACGCCGCGAAGAC
>DATAPS010000341.1:0-14833 GCA_036265085.1 Acetobacteraceae bacterium
GTTGGCGGACGGGGTGTTGTCGATCTCCCAATATGCCCGGTCGCTCATCGAACCGATGTATGACGGGGCGCATGTCGTGATTGTCGGCCCGGTGGACACCGACGCATTCACTCCAGGCGAGTTGGTACCTGACCCAAACACGGCGATCTGCGTCAGTCGCATCATGCGTCACAAAGGTATCGATCGGATCATCCGTGCGCTGCCGGATGGACTGAGCTTGCGGGTCGTCGGCGTCGTTTATGACGAGCCGTATTACAACGACTTGCGCTCGCTCGCAGCGGGGCGCGACGTGACGTTCATCCACGATGCCGATGACGATCGGCTGCTTCATCTGTATCGCACAAGCGGGCTGTTCCTGCAGGGCAGCACGACGCGCGACGTGTACGGAACCGCGATCCGCAAACCCGAGCTGATGGGCTTGACCACGCTCGAGGCGATGTCCTGCGGTTTGCCGGTGGTCGTCTCGGACGCCGCCTCGCTCCCGGAGCTGGCGCCGGATGCGCGCTTTGGCCGCGTGTTCTCGACCGAACGAGAGTTGCGCGACATTCTGGAGGCCTTCGTGAGCGGCGCGTGGCCGGCGCGGGGAGCCGGCGCGCTTGCGCGTCAGCATGTGATCGCCGAGCATGGACACGAGGTCGTGGGCGGCCGCCTTGCGGACTTCTACGCTTGCATGCATGCGCTGGCGTCCGACGAGGTCGGGCCGAGTCGGGCTGCATGCGAATCCTGATCGTATCGAATATCCTGCCGCCGAAGGTTCTCGGCGGATACGAGATCGCTTGCGGCAATGTTGCTCGCGCGCTGGCCGAGCGCGGCCACGAGGTGTTCGCGCTCACCGCGGCGATCGAGCTCCCGCACACGGACGATCCCCCGTGGATCAGCCGCGGGTTGTCCCTGCACTGGTTCCACCCGACCGAGGTGAGCGACCCGAGCGTCAAACAATGGCGGCTGCACCAGGCGACGTGTTCGGATTTTTCCAACACGGCGCGGCTGATTGCGGCGGTTCGCTCGTTTCGGCCCGACGTCTGCTACGTCTGGAACTATATGGGCATCGGCGGCGCTGGCCTGCTCGCCGCGCTGAATGCGGCCGACGTGCCGTGGACGATCCACCTGATGGACCGGATACCGGAAGAGATCGCCAGCAACACCGCGCCCCATATCGTCAGCGTATTCGGCGGAACGCTGCACGACCTGTTTGCGCCGGCGACCGTGATTGCCATGAGCGAGCATCTCCTCAACGAGATCGCGGAATCCGCCGGCCTCCGCTTCACCGGCGACGTCGAGCTGGTGCCCGGCTGGCTCGATCTGCCGGAACCGCACACGCATCTCCCATATCGCCGCGACGGCATCACCCGCTTCGTCACCGCCGGCGCCCTGCAACCGACCAAGGGAATCGACATGATCGTCGAGGCGGCCGGACGCCTTCGCCGCGAAGGGCTGGTCTTCGAGGTCGCGGTCTATGGTGGCGGGAATGCGGCGCCGTATGTCGATCTCGTCAACGCGCACGGTGCAACTGACGTCGTCCGCCTCTGTGGCGCGCGAAGCCAAGCCGAGTTGTTCGGGATTTATGCCGAGAGCGACGCGTTCCTGTTCCCGACCTGGGAGCGGGAGCCGTTCGGCTTTGCCCCGATCGAAGCGGCCGGTTGCGCGACGCCGCCGATTATGACGCGAAATTGCGGAGCATCCGAACGGCTTGTCCATGGCGTGCACTGCATCAAGATCAAGCGTGATGTGGACGCACTGACCGATGTTATGCGTGACGTTGCCAGCGGGCACATCGATCTCGCCCGGCTGGGCGGCACGGCAGCGCGTCTGGTCCGACAGGATCTTTCGTTTGCCCGCTGGATCGAGCGCATCGAGGCGGTGCTCGCGCGCTGCGCGTCCCGTCCGCGGAACCGTTCCGCCGTCGACGATCCACGACTTGAGCAGTTGGCGTACCTGCAGGATATGCTCGCTTTGCAAATGCGGTTCGCATAGCCCGGCAACTGGGAGTGGGAATCTCTATGCTTGCGATGGATCGCCCGAGCCGGACTTCACGGTTGGCGGTGCGGTTTGTTGTCTAGCGTCCGGCGCGTGGCCCATCTCACACCTGCGTATTTCTCCCCAGACTCCTACGTCGGGGGCGGAGAGCGTTACGTCGACTATATCACACAGGCGGTGCAGGGCGTTGGGGGCTTCGAGCAACGTGTATTCACCGTCGGCACAGCGGACGGATCATTTGAGCGGAACGGATTCTCCTTCCGGGTTCTCGGCAATGAGTCGTCGCTCACCGGGCAAGTGAACGGGTTCTCCGCTGCCTTGTGGCAGGAGCTGCCCGGCTTCGATCTGGTTCACATTCACCAGTCGCTTACCATTTTCGGTGCTTACAGCACTGCCATCGTTCGCTCCTTGAGGATCCCGTCCGTCGGTACGGACCTCGGCGGGGGTGAGAACACGCTGATGCTGCGCGGGCGAGGCATCGAACTGTTCGATGGCGTGATCTCGATTTCGGAATACGCGCGCGGATTGCTCGACAAATCGTACAGCGGGCTGCACGAAGTTCTCGTTGGTCCGGTGGATACGTCGAAGTTCTCGCCGGACCCTGGCTCCGCGCGCGATCGGTCGAAGGTCCTGTGTGTGAGCAGGGTTGTGCCGCACAAGGGCATAGACAGGGTTATCGCCGCACTGCCACCCGGTCTCTCGCTCACGATTGTCGGGAGAGTGTATCACGAGCCGTACTACGAGCTGCTGCGCAGAATGGCGGACGGGAAGAATGTCCATTTCGTCGTCGACGCGGATGACGAAAAGCTGCTCCAGCTATACCGTACGAGCGGCCTCTTCGTGCAGGCCTCCACGGCGCTCGATATCTACGGAAATGCCGTCGCCAAATCGGAGCTGATGGGATTGACCACCCTGGAGGCGATGGCTTGCGGGCTTCCCGCCGTGGTTTCGAACACCGGGTCCCTCCCTGAGCTGGTGCCGGATCCGCGGTTCGGACTTGTTTTCTCGGGGCACGACCAGCTTTGCACCATCTTCGGCCGGTACTCGACAGGCTTATGGCCGGAGAACGGTGCGGGCGCTCTGGCACGCGCGCACGTCATCAACGCACACAGCATGGACGCGATCGGGAACCGGTTGACCGCTTTCTACGAGCACGTCATCTCGGATCACTCCAAGCAGTGGACACAATGCGGATCCTGATTGTCACGAACCTGTATCCACCCCTCGTGATCGGCGGGTACGAGCTCGCGTGCTCAAATGTTGCGAAGGCGATGCAAGCGCGTGGCTACGACGTCCGCGTCCTTACGACATGGTGCCACCTCCCACAGACCTCTGAGATGCCGATCTGGGTGCATCGGCGCCTCGATCTCCATTGGTTCGTGCCGGACCGGCCCGAAGGAACACTCGGCGAACGAGATTTACATAGCGCGATCTGTTCGTCCTACGGAAACACACTGCACCTATTGAACAGCATACGCGAGTTCCGCCCGGACGTGGTGTCGGTCTGGAATCCGGCCGGTATCGGGGGACTCGCGATGATGGATCTCCTCAATCAGATCGGCGTACCGTGGACGCTGCATCTAGGAGACCGAGTTCCCATCGAGATCACCGAAACCGTGCCGCGAGATGTGCTCGGACTCTTCCACGCGCAAGATGGCTCGCTCTACGAGCGGGCTCGCATTCTTTCGGTCAGTCAGCATCTGCTGGACGAGATCGAAGCAGTTGCGGGCATAACCTTTCCTCATGGCTCGGACATCGTTGCCGGATGGGCCGACCTTTCCGACGCTCTGCCGCATGAGCCGTATATGCGGGGAGGCCGTGCCCGGTTCGTGGCAGCGGGCGGCATCTATCCGCATAAAGGAATCGACTTGATCCTAGAGGCCAGTACCCAACTGAAAGCCGACAATCGGGATTTCTCTGTCGATATCTTCGGCGATGGCGACGTGCCACGCTACGTCGACCGAGCGCGAAGCTTGCAAGTGCACGACCGGGTACGCTTCTTCGGCCCGCGATCCCAAGCGGAGCTTGTGCGATCTTATTCCGGCTACGATGCCTTCCTCTGCCCGACCTGGGAGCGCGATCCGTTTCCATTCGCCCCCCTCGAAGCCGCGGGCTGTGGCACACCGCCGATCATCACGCGCAACTGCGGGACGAGCGAGCGCTTGGTCGACGGCGTCCACTGCGTCAAGATCGAGCGCACGGTGGATGATCTCGCGAACGCGATGGCCGGTGTTGCCGAGGGCAGGTTCGACTTGGCGAGGATCGGCCGCGCTGGCGAGCAACTGATACGATCCGACTTCTCATTCGATCGCTATTTGGATCGGATCGAAACGGCGTTTCGCGAGCACGCGCGGCCGTGGCGATACGAGGCGGCAAATGACCCATCCCTTCCGCTGCTCGCCTTTCTCAAGCACAACCTGTCGGTCAGCCTGCGATTCGGCTAGGCAGACTGGAAGCGGCTGCGTGTCCGGTTGCGGTGATGCCTCTCTCGTTATCGAGAGCCGTCGCTTGGACGACCGCGAGCTGATACATCTGCAAAGATGCTCGTATGCCAAAGGCGGGTAACGAAGGTGTATCCGCTATCGCATAGCAGCTTCGCTACGGGGTCCTTGGCGATCTCGGTGACGGCCGGTCCACCGTGGATCTCGACTGCAACAACCTTGGGCCGCCATCGAGAGAGGGCAAACTCCGAGAGAATCGCGTGTTCCATCAGTTCAACGTCGATATTGAGAAAATCGATGCCCGACGAAGCCGGAGCGTGTTCAGCAAGTAGAGAGTTCAAGGTTCGAAAAGGAACGATCTGTTGTGAAAGCACGACGCGCCCGCTACGGCGATGATGGTCGATGATATCGGCAGCCAAAAAGCCATTCAGAAGAGGTTCATCGAAAGTGACGTAAATCCCGTCCTTCGTCCCCTCTGGCCCGACCGCGACATTGAGGTTGATATCGCGAGGTCTCAGCGCGACGAACCTCTCGATTGCTGCCGGGTTGGCCTCGATGTTGATGCCACGCCAGCCTGATTGGTAGAGACGAAACGTGTTGGAAGCGCGAACGGGATCGAACGCGCCGACATCAACGTAGAACCCGCGATATCCGCGCGGGATGCCCAAAAGGTCGTAATAGATCCGGTCGACCAGCAGATCCTCTGCTTCGATCGAATAGGTAAGTCGCGCGTGCTGCGCTTCCGGGTCGGGCGACTCCTCACAAGACGAGAGGCGCGCGGCAGGCTCGCCGGCCTCGGTCCGTTTCGAAATCGTACGCCGCAGCACAGTCATTGCCTGATCAACCAGACGCATCGCGGCCTCTCGTCAGCCCCTCTCACGCCCACCCCGCAGGCGCCTCGAACTTTCGCCACCCCTCCTCCAGCATCTGCGCAACCGCGATCGTCGTGCGGTCTCCGTAGAGCGGGCCGACGATCTGCACCCCTATCGGCAATCCGCCGGGGGTACGCCCGAGCGGCGCGACGGATGCCGGCAGATGCACGCCACCGACCACGCCGGGCCAGAACAGCAGCTCGCCCCATGGCACGGTCACGTTGTTGACCGTCGTCTGAAGTTCGTGGATCGGCCGGTCCTCCATCTTCAGCTGTGGCGGGACTCCGAGCACAGGACACAGCAGCACGTCCCAGTCCTGGAAGAACGCGCCCCACGCGCGCCGCATCCGCATCCGCCGCTCATTCAGCACGATCCACTCGCGGTGCGGCAGATCGGCGGCGCGCAGATGAACCGCGCGGGCTGAGCGATCGTCGGGTGCAAGCGACGCCGCCGATTCCTTCAGGCGCGCCAGTTGCTCCGCGGGCGCACGACTGTTCGTCGCCGCGCTGAGCAGCTGCAGGTAAACCTCGAATGCCACGCGCGGCTCGATCGCCGGACGTGCGGCGAGGCTGACCGCGGCACCCTCTCGTTCGAGGAAGCGGGCGAGACCGTGCAGCGCGGACGTGGTCTCGGCATCGGTATGTGTCGCTTCGTCCTCGGCCCACACCGCGACTCGCAAATCCTTCAGCTTGCTCGCGCGGGGCTTCGGGAGCCGGTATCGCAAGCCGGTCTCGCTCGCCTCCGGCCCCGCCAGCAGGTCGAGCGCGATCTCCAGGTCGTCAGCCGAGCGGGCGAGCGGTCCGACCACGGTGATGTCGAGCATCCCCGCCACGCCCTCCACGGGAGAGTGGCCATAGGTCGGGATCAGGCTCCAGGTCGGCTTGTGTGCGAACACGCCGCAATTGTGAGCGGGCTGGCGGATCGAACCGCCGATGTCGCTGCCGGCCTCCAGCCCGGTCAGTCCTGCACACAGCGCCGCTGCGCCGCCGCCGGACGAGCCGCCCGGCGTGCGCGCGAGATCCCAGGGATTGCCCGTGCTTCCGTAAACCGGGTTGAAGCTCTGCCAGTCGCCGAGCATCACCGAGACGTTGGTCTTGCCGAATATGATCGCGCCCGCCGCGTTCAGCCGATCCACGACCACTGCGTTCCGCGAGGCGAGATTGTTCCGGTTCGCCTCGACACCCCACGTCGTCGGCAGGCTGGCGATGTTGAAGCTCTCCTTCACCGTCATGGGCACGCCGTGGAGCGGCCCGCGATCGCCGCCGCGCACGTCGTCGGCCGCTCTGGCCCGCTCGCGGGCCCGCTCGAAATCGCGCACGACGACGGCGTTGATTTTCGGGTCATGTTTCTCGACGCGCGCGATCATGTGGTCGAGCAGTTCGAGGCAGCCGATCTCCTTCTTGTCGATCAGGCGGGCGAGCCGGCGCGCGGAGCGGAAGCCGAGATCGGTCATTCGGCCCTCATCCCATTGTCGAATTGAAGGCGCCCCCGTCGAGCAGAAGGTTCTGCCCGACGATGAAGCCCGATGAGGCGGCGCATAGGAATACGCAGGCCTGCCCGAATTCCGCGGGATCGCCGACCCGCCCGGCCGGCGACGATTTCGCCCGTTCGGCGATCTCCTCGTCGAGGGTGCGCCCGGCCTGCGGCACCGTGGAGGTGCGGAGGCGGTCGGTGTTGAACGGGCCGGGCAGCAGGTTGTTGATCGTCACGTTGTGGCGCGCGACCTGCCGCGCGAGGCCGGCGGCGAAGCCGGTGAGGCCCGCGCGGGCGCCGTTGCTCATGCCGAGCACGGGGATCGGCGACTTCACCGAGGCGGACGTGATGTTCACGATCCGACCGAACCTCCGCGCGATCATCCCGTCGACCACGGCTTTGATCAGGAAGATCGGCGTCAGCATGTTGGCGTCGAGCGCGCGGATCCAGGTGTCGCGGTCCCAGTTGCGGAAATCGCCCGGCGGCGGTCCGCCGGCGTTGTTCACCAGGATGTCCGGATCGGGACAGGCGGCTAGCGCCGAGGCGCGTCCCTCCTCGGTCGTGATGTCGCCTGGGGCGGCCGCCACGTCGGTCCCGGTCGCGCGGCGGATCTCATCCGCGGCCTGCTCGAGCGTCGCCGCCGTCCGGGCTGTGATGGTGACTGCCACCCCCTCCCGCGCGAGCGCCATCGCGCAGGCGCGGCCGAGCCCCTTGCTCGCCGCGCAAACGAGGGCGCGCTTTCCCTTCAGCCCGACATCCATGGCGTTCTCCGGTTCAGACGGCGATGGTGATCAGCACGGTGCGCACGTGCTCCGGAATCGGCACCGGCCGCATCGATGCGCGATCCACATAGACATGCACGAGGTGGCCCTCCGCCGACGCGTGATCGGCATCGTCGCGGAATGCGCCCGATTCGTAGCGCACGGAGCTGCGGCCGAGCCGGCCGATGCGCACTCCGATCGTGACCTCGTCGGGATAGGCGATTTCGCTGTAATAGCGGCAGAAGTTCTCCGCCATGACCGCAATCACCGGGCTCACCGAGATGTCGAGCAGGCCATTGTCGATGAGGAACCGGTTCACCGCGGTGTCGAACCACGCGTGATAGACAACATTGTTCACATGCCCGTACGGGTCATTGTCCATCCAGCGGGTCGTGACTGGGAAGAAGACGCGGTACGCGGCGCGGGTTGCCGGTTTGGCACGGTCGAGGCTGCTCATCCGGGCACGGACTAGACAGGGTTTGCCGTCTTGCGTCCACCCGGCTAAATCGCGGCGCGGATTACCGTCTTTCGTGGATGTGATGCCAGCCCGCTGTCGCCTCCTGCTCGTGGCCGGGCTGATGCTGAGCGTCTCGACCGCCGCATCCGCCCACGCCATCCTGGTCGAAAGTGCTCCAGCTACCGGCGGCACGGTGGCGGCCGGCCACGTGGCATTCCGGCTCCGCTACAACAGCCGGATCGACCGCACGCGCTCGAAGTTGACCCTGACCCGTTCCGACGGGACGCAGGTGCCGCTTCCGGTCGCGGCCGCCGACGCACCCGACTTGCTGACCGCGACCGTCAACCTCGCCCCCGGCGCGTATGTGCTGCGCTGGCAGGTGCTTGCCGTCGACGGCCATATCACGCGCGGCGATGTGCCCTTTTCGGTGACGGCCGGAAGCGGCGCAGGTTCCTGAGATGTCGCTGCTGATCGATCTGTTCGGCTATCTCAGCATCGTCGTTCACGGACTCACCATCGTCGCGCAATCGGTGGCGATCGGGTCGGTCCTGTTTCTGATCCTTCTGGCGCGCCCGAAAGCGTGGCTGCTGGGCGACGCGGGACCGCTGATCGTGGGCGACACCATCCGCTTCGCCGTATGGAGTGCGCTCGCTCTGGCGCTCTGCGAGGCGGTCACGATCGCGCTCCAGGGCGCCGTGCTGGTCGAAACCGTCGATCTGACATGGGGCAACGTCCTCGAGGCGAGCTTCGCCACGGCCGGCCTCGTCAAGATGGGCGCAGCCCTGGTCGTCGTGCTGGCCCTGACCTGGGGCGGGACGCGGGTCTCGAGCGTGTGGCTGCTCGCGGCGGCCGTCGTGGAACTGTTCGCGGCGACGCTCACGACCCACGCCGCGGCGCGCTTGGACAACCGCGGCCCGCTGCTGGTCGCGACCGGCCTTCATCAGCTCGGCGCGGCGATCTGGATCGGCGGGATTCCGATGTTCGTCGCCGCCCTCGCCCGTGTCCACGAGGGCGGCGCATGGCGGGAGATCGGTTCCCGCTTCTCGCGGCTGTCGATGGCCGGAGTCGTCTGCATCCTGGTGTCGGGCGTCGCAATGTCGATCGCCTATATCGGCAGCTGGGACGCCTCCTACGGCACCGCCTACGGCGTGATGGTCGGCGCCAAGATCGCGATGTTCGGCGCGCTGCTCCTGCTCGGTCTCGGCAATTTCCTGGTCACCGAGCATCTGCGGCGGGATCCCGAGGGCTCGGTGCTGCGGATGAAGCGGTTCGCCGAGGTCGAGATCGGCATCGGCGTCACGATCTTTTTCGCGGCCGCCTCCCTCACCTCGGTCCCGCCGGCGGTCGACCTGACCGAGGATCGCGTGACCTGGGCCGAGATCGCCGAGCGCAACACACCCGAGCTCCCGCGCATGACGTCACCCGACCACGACGTGCTTGCGATTCCCGCGCTGCAGTCAAAGCTGGATGCGGAGGCGGCGGCACGGGCAACGGCGCCGAAACCGGCGTTCGTGCCGGGCTCGGGCGAGCTGCCGGTGCGCAACGCCGCGGACATCGCCTGGTCGGAATACAATCACCATTGGGCCGGCGTGTTCGTCGTGCTGATCGGGTTCCTCGCCCTGCTCAACCAGGCCGGATTGCGTTGGGCGCGACACTGGCCGCTGCTGTTTCTCGGACTTGCCGTGTTCCTGTTCCTCCGCTCGGATCCGGAGGTATGGCCGCTCGGTGAGGAGGGCTTCTTCGTCGCTTTCCGCGACGTGGAGGTGGTCCAGCACCGCTTCTTCGTGATCATCACGGTCCTGTTCGGCCTGTTCGAGTGGCGCGTGCGCACCGGCCGGTCGCGGAGCCGCTGGGCGCCGCTGGTGTTCCCGCTCGTCGGCGCGGCCGGCGGCGCGGCGCTGCTGACGCACCAGCACGCGATCGCGAACGTCAAGGACCAGCTGCTGATCGAGCTGACCCATACCCCGCTCGCCCTCGCCGCGATGGCGGCCGGCTGGGCGCGCTGGCTCGAGATCCGGGCGGACGGTCGGACCGCCCGCATCGCCGGTTGGGTCTGGCCGGCGATGTTCGTGCTGATCGGCGTGATCCTGCTCTGGTATCGGGAGTCCTAACGGTAACCAGGTCAGGCGGGGGTTCGCGATGGCGTTTCTTTGGACCGCCCTGCTGACGCTCGGCTTGCTCGCCAGCGCGTATATCGGCTGGAGGGTCCGCAGGCGGCTTCACGAACGGCACACGGCCCAGGACTCGATCGACAGCATCCGCGTGCTGATGGGCATGCTGCTGACCTTCTCCGCCCTCGTGCTCGGCCTGCTCACGTCCAATGCCAAGCAGCGATTCGATTTCTTCAACGACACCCTCAGCTCCTACGCGACCGATCTGATCGAGCTCGATCATCGCCTGCGCATGTACGGGCCGGACGTAGACGATGTGCGTCGGGAGCTGCGCGCATATACCGCGGCGGCGATCGCCGATTCCTGGCCGGATGAACCGACCCCGGCCGGAAGATACCCGCGCTTTCGCGACCCCGGTGGCGTCGAGCGGTCGCCGCTCGCCGCGATGCTGACGACGATCGACGACAAGATCGAGGCGCTCGCCCCGCCCGATGGCTTCCACCAGCAGATCGCCGCCCGGATGCGCAACCGGATGGCGACGGTGATTCAGACGCGCTGGCAGATCATCTTCTCGTCGGGCTCCACGGTCTCTTGGCCGTTCCTGCTGGTGCTGACCTCCTGGCTCGCCATCATCTTCGCGGTGTTCGGCATGACGTCGCCGCCGACGCGGCTGATCTACACGGTGGTCGCGCTCTCGGCGGTGTCGATCGCATCGCCGCTCTATCTCATCATCGACTACAGCAGCACCCTGACCGGGCTCATCACGCTTTCCAGCGCGCCGCTGCGCTCGGCGCTCGCCCACATGGACGCAGCGCAGGAAGCCGCTCCGGAGGACGCCCGTTGAAGTGCCCGGCTCAGGATCCGCAATCCGTTGCCTGGCCGCTTGAGCGCCTCAGGTCCGGCGCGTAGCGTCGCGGCCGTTGCGGGAGGGGTGGGAATGGAACAGACGTGGCGCTGGTTTGGGCCGGCGGACGCGATCACGCTCGCGGAGGTCCGGCAGACCGGGGCCACCGGCATCGTCACGGCGCTGCACGATGTCCCCTACGGCGAGGTTTGGAGTCGCGACGCCATCGCCGAGCGGAAGGCGATGGTCGAGGCGGCAGGGCTGCGTTGGAGCGTGGTCGAGAGCCTGCCGGTCTCCGAGGCGATCAAGCTGGGCGACGGCGACATCGAGCCGCTGCTTGCGAATTACCGCGAGTCGCTCGCCAATCTCGGCGCGCTCGGCATCCGGACGGTCTGCTACAATTTCATGCCGGTGCTGGACTGGACGCGAACGGAGCTGGCGGCGCGATTGCCCGACGGGGGCACGGCGCTGCGGTTCAACGCGCATGAGTATGCCGCCTTCGATTGCTTTCTGCTGCGACGTCCCGGGGCGGAGGCGGAGCACCCGCCGGATTTGCTGGCGCGCGCCAAGGCTTGGGTCGCGGCGGCCTCGGAGGGTCAGAAGGAGAAGCTGCTCGCCAACATCATGGCGGGACTGCCGGGAGCCTATGCGCGCTACGATATTCCCGGCCTTCGGGGAATTCTTGCTCGCTATGCCGACGTAAAGCCCGGGGATCTGCGGGCGAACCTCGCGCGCTTCCTCCGTGCGGTCGTGCCCGCGGCCGAGGCGGCGGGCGTGCGGATGTGCATCCATCCGGACGATCCGCCGCGCCCACTGTTCGGGCTGCCGCGCGTCGCATCGACGGGCGACGATCTTGCCGGCATCGTCGATGCGGTCGACAGCCCGAGCAACGGGATCACACTCTGCACCGGCTCTCTCGGCGCGCGCGGGGACAACGATTGTCCGGCGATCGCGGCGCGGCTCGCGTCGCGCATACAGTTCGTCCACCTCCGCAACGTCGCGCGTGAGCCGGACGGTTCCTTCATGGAGTCGGATCATCTCGACGGCGACGTGGACATGGTGGGCGTCGTTTCGGCCTTGCTGAACGAGCAGCGGCGGCGCAAGGAGACGGGCGACACGCACTGGCGTATTCCGTTCCGGCCCGATCACGGTCACGAGCTGCTCGACGACGCGAACCGGCGGACCCATCCGGGCTATCCGCTGGTCGGGCGGATGCGCGGGCTGGCCGAACTGCGCGGGGTGATGACGGCGGTGGCGGCGTTGCACGGCCTGCCGACCTAGATGGCATCGGTATCGCTGCGCAACGTCGCGAAGCTGTTCGGCGATACGCTGGCGGTCAAAGGGATCGATCTCGACATCGACGACGGTAGCTTCGTCGTCTTCGTCGGTCCGTCCGGCTGCGGGAAGTCGACGATCCTGCGGATGATCGCGGGTCTCGAGACGATCTCCTTCGGAGAAATCCGCATCGGCGGACGGCTCGTCAACGACCTGCCGGCGCGGGACCGGCGGATCGCGATGGTGTTCCAGAGCTACGGCCTCTATCCGCATATGTCGGTCGCGGAGAATCTCGGCTTCGGTATGAAGATCGCCGGCACCGCGAAAGCCGAGGCGGCACGGCGGCTGGACCGGGCGGCGTCGATGCTCGGGCTCGAGCCATATCTGGAGCGTCGGCCCTCACAGCTCTCGGGCGGACAGCGGCAGCGGGTGGCGATCGGGCGCGCGATGGTGCGCGAGCCGGAGGTGTTCCTGTTCGACGAGCCGCTGTCCAATCTCGACGCGATGCTGCGGACTCAGACCCGCGTCGAAATCAAGAAGCTGCAGCAGCGCCTAGGGGCGACGACGATCTTCGTGACGCACGATCAGGTGGAGGCGATGACGCTCGCCGATCGCATGGTGGTCCTGCTCGACGGGCTGGTTGCGCAGCAAGGCGCGCCCATCGAGGTCTTCGAGCGGCCCGCGAACCGGTTCGTTGCCAGCTTCATCGGTTCGCCCGCGATGAATTTCATCGAGGGCGTGCTGGCCACGCGGTCGGGGACTCTCGGGGTGGCGATCGACGATCTTTTCTTGCCGATCCCCGGCGAGCGCATCGTCGCCAACGGAGATGGGCGGCCTGTCGTCCTGGGGCTGCGGCCGGAGCATATCGTCCCGGCGGGGCACGGATTGCGCCCCGATCACGGCTTCGACTTCTCGGCGGCGGTCAATTTCGCCGACATGCTCGGCAATGAGACGCTGTTGTTCGTGGATTTCTGCGGCAAGGAAGTCTTGGCGCGGATGCAGAATCCCCGCATGATCCGCTCGGGAGAGGTCTTGGACTTTCGCGTCAATCTCGACCGCGCGCATCTGTTCGACCTCGCGACGGACGAGAGCCTGACGCGGGCATAGGGCGGGTCTCGACGCGCCATTCTCGGGCACGCACGGATCGGCGGGTCGAGACCCGCCCTACGATAAGCAATGGGACGGGGAACGTTGAAGATGTGGCGTTGGATTCAAGGGGCCGCATTCGCGACCGCAATGATCTGTGGCGGGGCGAATGCGTTCGCCGACGATCTCGCTTTCGCGCAGGACAAGCCGATCTACAAGGTCGGCTTCGAAGCGCTGGCGGCGGAGGCGCAGGCGAAGACCGGGCTGAAGCTCCGGCTCGACACCTATCAGCCGGAAGACAAGTTCGTCGCCTTCATCCAGGCCTCGGTCGCCGCCGACTCGCTTCCGCCGTTCTTCAGCTGGTGGAACGGCACGAGCCTGCACGACATCGTCGCCTCGGGCCGCGTCGCGCCGCTCGACGACTTCTGGAACGCCGCTGTCAAGGAGGGCAACTTCGCGCCGGAGACCGGCGATCTGCTCACGGTCGACGGCCACATGTACGGGATTCCGCTCGGCTACGGGCATTGGGTGGCGCTCTACAACAAGAAGCTGTTTGCCAAGGCGGGGATTTCCGGGCCGCCCGCCACTTGGCAGGAATTCCTCGACGATGCGGCGAAGCTGAAGGCCTCGGGCATCACGCCGATCAGCGCGACCATCCAGTCGGGCTGGCGCGCCTTCATCTGGTTTCAGGAGATCATGCTGCGGACGGACCCGGATGCGTTCCGGGGCCTGTTCACCGGCAAGACGTCGTATGACGGGCCTGCGGTCCGCAATGCGTTCAAGATCTGGGGCGACCTTTACGCCAAGGGCTACATGACGGACCCGCGATCGCAGCAGGACATCGTCGATTACGCGAGCGGCAAGGGCGCGATCTACCTGATGGGCGACTGGTCGATCGGCCCGGTCGAGAACGCCGGGCTCAAGGACGACGATCTTGGCGTGTTCATCATGCCGCTGATCAACCCGCAGGCACAAGACTGCATCATCGTGGAGGAGGGGCCGATCCTGGTGCCGAAGACGGCGATCAACCGTCCCGAAGTGCAGACGATGATCAAGTTCCTGCTGTCGGCGGACGCGGCGAACGTGCTGCGCGACAAGCAGGGACTTTACGTCGGCAATCTGAAATCGACGCCGCGGAGCCATCTGATGGGGGACGAGGCCGCGCAGATCGCGGCGCGCAAGCCGGTCGTCGTCGCGCGCTGGTGGGAGTCAACGCCGGTCGAGCTGCAGAACGATCTCGTCGCCGAGTTCGGGAAATTCATGCTCGATCCGACGCCGGCGACCGCGGACAAGGCGATGGCCAACATGCAGTCGCTTAACAGAGGGTACTGGGACAGCCACTGAGCACGGCCGCTTGATCACCGCCGCGCAGGTCGCGGTCGCGCGGCGGCGGGAGAGCCGGGCGCGCTGGCGGGGCAGCCGGGCCGCGATGTGCTTCGTCGCACCCGCGGCGATCCTCGTGGCGGTGATGCTGCTCGCTCCGGTCGGCTTCGTCGTCTATCTCAGCTTCACCCGATGGGCGCGGTTCGCCGGGCT